>CAMLSI010000322.1 GCA_946482585.1 uncultured Lysobacteraceae bacterium | reverse complement strand
CGATGCGGATCTCGCCGTCGGCGATGAGGCCGGCGACGGCGAAGCTCATCGCGCAGCGATGGTCTCCGGCACTGTCGAGCGCACCGCTACCGAAGCGGCCGCCTTCGATGACGGCGCCGTCGGGCGTTTCCTCGATCGCGATGCCGAGCGCGCGCAGGCCGCGTGCCATGACCGCGATGCGGTCGGACTCCTTGACGCGCAGCTCAGCCGCGCCGGTCACGCGTGTGATGCCGGTCGCCGCGGCCGCCGCCACGAAAAGGATCGGGAACTCGTCGATCATGTCCGGAACCAGCGCCTCCGGCACGTCGATGCCGTGCAGTCGCGCATGACGCACGCGCAGGTCGGCGACGGCTTCGCCGCCGAGTTCGCGCCGACGCTCCAGCGTGATGTCGGCGCCCATCAGTTTCAACGCGGCCAGAAGGTCGGTACGCCGCGGATTGATGCCGACCTCGCGCAGGAGCAGATCCGAGCCCGGCACGAGGCTCGCGGCAACGAGGAAGAACGCGGCCGACGAGAAATCCGCGGGCACGACCACCGTCGTCGCGCGCAGATGACCGCCGCCGGACAGTCGCGCCTCGCCGGCCGAGAATGCGATCGGCCAGCCGAACGCGGCGAGCATGCGCTCGGTGTAGTCCCGCGTCGGATGCGGTTCGCGCACCGTCGTTTCGCCGCGGGCGTAGAGGCCGGCGAGCAGCAGCGCGGACTTGACCTGCGCGCTCGCGACCGGCAACGCGTAGTCGATACCGGTCAGGACGCGCCCGCCGTGGACGCGCAGCGGCGGCAGCCCGCCGTCCTGCGCATCGATCTGAGCGCCCATGCGCGCCAGCGGCTCGATGACACGGCGCATCGGACGACGCGACAGCGACTCGTCGCCGGTCAGCGTACTGTCGAACGCCTGCCCCGCGAGGATGCCGGTCAGGAGGCGCATGCCGGTACCGGCATTGCCGCAGTCGATCGCGGTCGCCGGCGCACGGAGTCCGTGCAGGCCGACGCCATGCACGATGCGTTCGCTGGCGCTGGGCTGTTCGATGCGTACCCCCATCGTCGCGAACGCACGTGCAGTAGCGCGCGTGTCTTCGCCTTCGAGAAAGCCGCGCACCGTCGAGACACCGTCGGCGAGCGCGGCGAACATCACGGCGCGGTGCGAGATCGATTTATCGCCGGGCACGCGAAGCTCGCCGCCGAGCGCGCCGCTGCGCGTACTGGTCCAGGTTTCGCTGCCGCCGCTCATGCCAGAGCCTCCAGCAGGCGTTCGCTCTCCGCGCGCGTACCGATGCTGATGCGCAGGCAGGTCGGCAGGCCGTAGCCGGCCATCGGCCGCACGACGACGGCGTGGCGGAACAGCTGCGCTTCGATCTCGCGCGCATCGCGACCGAAATCGACGAGCAGGAAATTCGTCTGGGAAGGAAACACGCGCAGTCCGCGTTCGCGCAATCGTTCGGCCAGCCATTCGCGCTCGGCTGCCGTGCAGTCGCGGATGCGTTGCGCGTGCGCCGTATCGGCCAGCGCCGCCTCGGCCGCGACGAGTGCAAGGCTGTTGACGTTGAACGACTCGCGCAGACGCTCGATCACCGCGATCGCGCCGACGGAACCGACCGCATAACCGACGCGCAGACCGGCCAGCGCATATGCCTTGGAGAACGTGCGCGTGACGACAAGATTGTCGCGATGCGGCGCGCCCTTGCGCAGCAGGCGCACGGCCGAACTCGCGCCCGGCGCCGTCACGTATTCCGCATAGGCCTCGTCGACGACGACGAGGAGATGCGGCGGCAGTCGGTCGAGGAAACGATCGAGCGCCGCATCGTCGAACCAGGTGCCGGTCGGATTGTTCGGATTGGCGACATACAGCAGCCGCGTGTCGGGCCGCACCGCAGCGGCCATCGCGTCGAGGTCGTGGCCCAGCGGCGCCGTCGCGTGATCGGCCGGCAGCGCCGGCACGCAGATCGCCTGCGCGCCCGCGGCGGCCGTGCCGATTGCGAAAACGGCGAAACCGTACTGCGAATAGACCACTGACGTGTTCGCGTCGGCGAAGCACTGCGCGAGCAGCATCAGCAGTTCATGCGAACCGTTGCCGAGCGCGATCTGCGCCGGATCGACATCGAGCTGCGCGGCGAGCGCGCGCTTGAGCGCGCCGCCTTTCGGATCGGGATAGCGATAGATGTCGGGCAGAGCCGCGGCGATCGCCGTGGCCACCTGAGGGCTCGCGCCGATCGAGGTCTCGTTCGAACCGAGCTCGATCAGTCGCTCGCCGTACTGCTCGCGCAGCGCCGGCAGGTCATGGCCGGGATCGTAGGCGCGCAGCCGGGCCGTGGCCGCGTTGGCGAGTGTAGACACGCCCGCGCTCACAGCAGCGCCACCGGATAGGAACCGAGCACCTTCACTTCGGCAGCGCGCGCGCTGGCCTGCTCGATCGCCGCCCGGACGCGCACGTCTTCGACGTGGCCTTCGATCTCGACGAAGAACACATATTCCCATTTTCCGGTTCTTGCCGGCCGCGATTCGATCTTCGTCATCGACAGTCCCTGGTCGGCGAACGGCGTCAGCAGTTCGTACAGCGCGCCGGGCTTGTCCTTGACCGACATCAGCAGCGACGTCTTGTCGTGCCCCGAAGCCGGAAACAGCTCGCGGCCGATCACGAAGAAGCGCGTGGTGTTGTCGGGACGATCCTCGATCTGCCGGGCGAGCACTTTCAGGCCATAGATGTGCGCCGCCGTCTCGCCCGCGATCGCGGCCGCATCGTCGGCGTTGCGCGCGCGGCGCGCGGCTTCGGCATTGCTCGACACCGGAATGCGCTCGGCCTTCGGCAAGTTCGCGCGCAGCCATGCCTTGCACTGTCCCAGCGATTGCGGATGCGAATAGACGCGTTCGATCTCTTCGAGCCGCGTCGTGCGCGACAGCAGATGCTGATGCACGCGCAGCTCGATCTCGCCGCAGATCTTCAACGGCGAGGTCACGAACAGGTCGAGCGAGGAATTGACCGTGCCTTCGCTCGAGTTCTCGATCGGCACGACGCCGAAATCGGCGTTGCCGGCGGCGACTTCCTGGAATACCTCGTCGATCGTCGCGAGCGGCAGTCCCTTGATCGAGTGACCGAAGTGCTTGAGCACGGCCTGCTGGCTGAACGTGCCTTCGGGACCGAGGAAGCCGATCTTCAGCGGCTCCTGCTGCGCGAGACAGGCCGACATGATCTCGCGGAACAGCCGCACCATTTCTTCGTTGCTGAGCGGACCGGCGTTGCGGTCCACCACCATGCGCAGCACCTGCGCCTCGCGTTCGGGGCGGTAATAGTCGACCGCGGCCTTGAGTTCGCCCTTGGCCTTGCCGACCTGCTGCGCCCAGCGCGCGCGCTCAGCGATCAATTGCTGGATCTCGCGATCGATCGCATCGATGCGCGACCGCGTCTGTGCGAGATCCAGCGGCGGAGATTGTTCGTCTGCGTTCATTGCGGTTCCGTCATCCAACAGCCGAGCTTATACGCGAGTTCCGCGCGCGGGCGGATATGTGATTGCGCGATATGCCGCACGCGATCGCGCTAGAACAGCTTGCCCGGATTCATGATCCCGTTGGGATCGAGCACGGCGCGGATGCCGCGCATCAACGCGATCTCCTCGGCGCTGCGGGCGCTGCCGAGGTAAGGTTTCTTGACCAGGCCGATGCCGTGCTCGGCCGAAATGCTGCCGGCGTGACGCACGAGCACATCGCAGAGCAGCTCGGTGACGCGCTCGCACTCGTCGATGAACGCGGCATAGTCTGCGCCCTCGGGCTTGACGATGTTTATGTGCAGATTGCCGTCGCCGATGTGGCCGAACCAGACCACGTCGAACTCGGGATATTCACGGCTCAGCAGCGCCTGCATGTCGCGCAGGAAGGCCGGCACGGCGGCGATGCGCACCGAGATGTCGTTCTTGTACGGCTTGTACGGCGCGAGGCTTTCGGTGATGCCTTCGCGCAACCGCCAGAGGCTGCGCGCCTGCGCCTCGCTCTGGCTGACGACGCCGTCCGTGACCCAGCCCTGTTCGAGGCAATGCTCGAACACCGCGAGCGCCGCGTTCTGCTCCGCCTCGTCGTTCGCATCGAATTCGGTGACGACGTAGTACGGCGAAATCTCCGCGAACGGATTCTGCGCGCCGTGCGCCGTGACGTGATGGAGCGCGCGGTCGGTGAAGAACTCGAACGCGCTCAGGGTGAGGCGTGCGCGGCAGACGCCGAACACCTGCATCAGCGCATCCATGTGCGGTACCGCGAACAGCAGGACCTGCGACGGCGGCGGCGCATCGGTCAGGGCGAGCGTCGCTTCGACCACGATGCCGAGCGTGCCCTCGGAGCCGACGAACAGATGACGCAGGTCGTAGCCGGTCGCGTTCTTGACGAGGCCGCGGTTCAGGTCGAGCAGTTCGCCCGCGCCGGTGACGACTTTCAGTCCGGCGATCCAGTTACGCGTATTCCCGTAGCGGATGACACGGATGCCGCCCGCGTTGGTCGCGACGTTGCCGCCGATCTGACAGGAGCCGCGCGCGCCGAAATCGACCGGATAGATCAGACCGTGTTCGCGCGCCGCGTTGTGCACGGCTTCGAGCGCGATGCCGGGCTGCACGGTCAGGGTACGGTCGATCGGGTCGAACGCGAGCACACGGTTCATGCGCTCGAGGCTCACGACGAGTTCGCCGTTCGCGGCGACGGCGCCGCCGGAAAGGCCCGTGCGTCCGCCCGACGGTACCAGCGCGATCCCGTTCGCGTTGGCCCAGCGCACGATGCCCTGCACTTCGGCGGTGTCAGCCGGCAACGCGATCGCGAGCGGCGCCGGAGTCCAGCGCCGCGTCCAGTCGCGACCGTAGTGCTCGAGATCGCCGGGCTCGACGGCCAGCTTCAGGGCAGGCAGGGATTGGCGCAATGCGTCAAGGACGGACGTGTTCATGCGAGCTCGTCTCAGGAGGTCCGGCGAGCCTGCCAGCGATGTCATTAGCCGTCCAGTGTTGCATTGCGGCAGACTGGCACGACCGGGCATAGTCGTGTTTCGCCGCGGTGCTCGACGGCGGCGGCACCTACTCCAAATCCCTGACGCGATCAAACAATGAAGAAGACGTCCTACCCGAAACAAGACATCCGCGTGTTGTTGCTCGAGGGCGTCAGCCGCAGTGCGGTCGAGACCTTCCAGAACGCGGGTTATTCCCAGATCGAATTCCACGAGAAGTCGCTGCCCGAGGACGAACTCAAGCGCCGCATCGCCGAGGCGCACCTGATCGGCATCCGGTCGCGCACGCAGCTCACGGCCGACGTGCTCGAACACGCCAAGCGCCTGATCGCCGTCGGCTGCTTCTGCATCGGCACGAACCAGGTCGATCTCGCCGCAGCCAAGGCCGCCGGCGTCCCGGTGTTCAACGCGCCCTACTCCAACACGCGCAGCGTCGCCGAACTCGTCATCGCCGAAGCCATCCTGCTGATGCGGCGCATTCCGCAGAAGAACGCCGAATGCCACCGCGGCGGCTGGTCGAAGTCGGCCGCCGGCAGCTTCGAGGTCCGCGACAAGGTGCTCGGCATCGTCGGCTACGGCCATATCGGCACGCAGGTCGGCCTGCTCGCCGAAGCGCTCGGCATGCGCGTGATCTATCACGACATCGAAACCAAGCTCGCGCTCGGCAATGCGCGCCCGGCGCTGAGCCTCAACGACCTGCTCGGCCGTGCCGACATCGTCACCCTGCACGTGCCCGAGACGCCGTCGACGCAGATGATGATGAACGCGGAAACGATCTCGCGGATGCGTCCGGGCAGCGCGCTCATCAATGCGTCGCGCGGCACCGTGGTCGATATCGATGCGCTCGCCGCGGCGCTGCGCAGCGGCCACCTGTCCGGCGCGGCGGTCGACGTGTTCCCGGTCGAGCCCAAGGGCAACGACGACGCGTTCGTGTCGCCGCTGATCGGCATGGACAACGTGATCCTGACCCCGCACGTGGGCGGCAGCACCCTCGAGGCACAGGACAACATCGGCATCGAAGTCGCGAGCAAGCTCGTGCGCTACAGCGACAACGGCTCCACGCTGTCGGCGGTCAACTTCCCCGAGGCCTCGCTGCCCGAGCATCCGCACAGCCGTCGCCTGCTGCACATCCACACCAACGTGCCCGGCATGCTCTCGCGCATCAACGACCTGTTCTCGCGCGAAAACGTCAACATCGACGGCCAGTACCTGCAGACCGACCCGCAGGTCGGCTACGTCGTCATCGACGTCTCCATGCCCGAGGAACGCGCGGCCGAACTCAAGGACGCGCTCGCTGCGATCCCGGGCACCTTGCGGGCCCGCGTGCTGTATTGAACCGGGATCGCGCCGCCCGCGCGGGCGGCGCGATCCCGAGCAGGCTATC
>CAMLSI010000321.1 GCA_946482585.1 uncultured Lysobacteraceae bacterium | reverse complement strand
CCGGCCTGATCGGCTGGTACGCCCACGGCAACGAACCCAGCCACCACGTCGCCTATCTCTACGTCTATGCGGGCCAGCCCTGGCGCAGCCAGGAACGTCTGGGCCAGATCATGCGCAGCCAGTACGCGCCAACGCCCGCGGGCCTGGTCGGCAACGACGATCTGGGCCAGATGTCGGCCTGGTACGTGTTCACCGCGCTCGGCTTCTATCCGGTGGCGCCGGCCAGTAACGAATACGTGATCGGCCGTCCCTTCCTGCGCCGCGCCGCGCTGAACCTGCCCAACGGCAACACGTTCACCGTCGTCGCCGAAGGCCTCCACGAGGGTCACGGCTATATCGGCAGTGTCACGTTGAACGGCCGGCCGCTGCAGGCCAGCGTGATCACGCACGCGCAGATCCTGGCCGGCGGCGAACTGCGCTTCGTGATGCAGGCGGCGCCGAACCGGCAATGGGGCAAGGCGCGCGCGGACCGGCCGTTCTCGATGAGTCGATGAGGCGTCGTGCAGCGGCACGACGACCGCGGCAGGAGTCACTACAACAACACGCGAGAAGCGATCCTTATGCGCCGCGGACGGAACATGGCCTCCCCCCGTTGAACCCTCCCATGTCTTTCCGTATCCGCGGCTTTTTCTACACCGGTGACCGCATGGCGATGCGCAAGGCGAATCGCGCGGCAGTGCCGAGCGCCGCGAAATCCTGACTACGCGTCGCGCAGTTCGCTGCGCACCTGCATCAGCAATTGCCCGAGCATGTTCCTGCCGCGACCGTCGCCGCCGTCGCCCCAGTAGTTGTCGTTGGTCGTGTGTTCGACGAGCTTCGCATCGCCGGTCGACAGCAGCAGCGCCTTCAGCTCGTCGTGCTGAGTGAATTTCGCCTGCAGCGCCTTGCGCATGATCTCGACCTTGACCGATTCCCAGTCGTTGCGAAGTTTCTGCCTGCGATCGCGGCCGAGGTTCGCGGCTTCCATCGGTGAAGGCGCGCGGCGAATACGCTCGCGATAGGTCGCGTCGTGAAATTTCTGCGCCTGAAAGTAGTGCTCCGATGTCGGCCAGCGCGCGCCGTCGAGCCAGATCGAATGCCGCGAGAAATTCGAGAACCCGCCGTAGTCGTCCGTGCTGCGATAGAAATTGATCGTGTTCATGCGGCGCAATGATCGGCTGGCGGGAAGCCGCAGGCCAGTCTCATCGAGACTGCTGCGTCGACGAATTCACCGCTCGGGTAGGTGGTCACGCTGCTTGCTATCAACTGGACCGTCCTGGGGATCGCAAGCACGGCCAGTCTTTGCGACCGCTCAACCGGCGCGCTGCGCCGGCTGAGCGGTCTTCCTATTGATCCCCGAGCAGCGCATCCCGGGTCGGCGCGGCCATCCACTCGGCGACGTCCTTGCCGATCGCTTTGACGGTACGGCCCAGCACCGAGCACGAACCTTTGTAGCCGGCGAAGGCGCCGCCCATCGAATAGCGCTGGGCGACGAAGTTGCCGATTTCCTGGCCGTCCTGGTACAGCGCGCCTTTCGCGCGCGTGAACTTCTGGTGGCCGATGAACGCATTGCCGCGCGATACGGCTTCGTCGATCTCGACGACGAGCACGCGGCCGGCGTCGTTCGGCGAAACGGTTTCGGCGAAGCGCGTCGGAATGCGCTTTCCTTCGGCGTACTCGGCGATGTAGGCCGGCAGCTTGTTCGGAAGGTCGCATTCGGTCTTTATGTTCGTGGCGATCATGCTCGCGTCGGTCCAGGGCGCGCTGCGCGGCAAGGTGACGACATCGGCCTGCACACTGCCCGCGGCCAGCGCGGCGATCAAGGCGACAAAACGGATCCGCACCATGAAATTCCCCCTCGTTGAAAACGCGACGTCGGCTCACGCCGATCGCCGTTCCTGTTTCGGTACTGCACTCGATCCCATCGACCCCGACACCGCCCCATCCATGGTCCGCGGTTCCGGCAGTGCCGGCGCAGCCTCAGGCAGGGGGTGGAAAAGCGATCCGGTTCATGCGTGTCGCGCCGGACTCCGCTCCGGACGGCGGCGGCCAACGGGGCGCGCCTCCCGGCATGGATCGCAAAACGGCGAAGAATCGCCTCATCGAACATCCGCCCGGCGCGGCGGCGCGGGCGGCGGGCGTTTTCAGCTCATGCCGCCGTCGACGCCGATGATCTGGCCGGATACGTAGCCGGCATGGTCGCTCGCGAGAAAGGCCACGAGCGCGGCGACTTCCTCGGGCTTGCCTGCGCGCGCCATCGGCACGATCTGGCGGATCTGCTCCGGCGAGAACGTCGCGTCGCTGAGCTTTCCGGCGATGACGCCGGGCGCGACCACGTTCGCGGTGATGCCGCGGCTCGCCATTTCGCGTGCGAGCGATTTCACCGCGCCGTGCAGCCCGGCCTTGGCCGCTGCGTAGTTGGTCTGGCCGCGATTGCCGAGCACCGCGGCGACCGATGAGATCGCGACGATGCGGCCGCGACGCTGCCGCGCCATCGGCAGCAGCAGCGGTTGCGCGACATGAAAGAAACCATGCAGTGACACGTCGATGACCGAGCGCCATTGGGCATCGCTCATGCCTGCCATCGGTGCGTCGTCGTGGATGCCGGCGTTGTGCACGAGGATCGAGATCGTGCCGGTGGCGAGCAGTCCGTCGAGCGCCGTACGCGTCGCCGCCGCATCGCAGAGGTCGAACGCGATCGACTCGGCGGAACCGCCGTCGGCGCGGATCGTGTCGACCACGGCGTCGGCGCGTGCGAGGCCGCTGTTCGCGTGCACGATCACGTGCGCGCCCTGGCGCGCGAGCGCCGCGCAGATCGCGCCGCCGATGTCGCCGCTGCCGCCGGTGACGAGCGCGCGCGGTTGCGTTGAATTCATGCGGTGTCTCCGTGGAATCGGCGGCGGCGCTGCGGAGTCGTCGTCATGGCGCCGCGTCGGGTTGCACCATGACGGCGGCGCGGCCGCTCGCGACGAGCGCGCCGTCGTGTTCGATGCGGAACGCGTACTGCCAGCTCTGTTCCCCGGCGAGCAGTCGCTCGCCATGCACGTCGAGTTCGCCGGCGAGATCTTCGACGTACTCGCGCGCGAGTCGTACGTCGCGCAACGACACGAGGAACCCTGGTGCTGCGCGGCCGCCGTCGGCCTCGGCGAGCAGTCCGCCGTGCACGGCCATCGCCTGCGCGCCGTATTCGCAAAGGTTCAGCGCATGCAGGCGATCGCCGCGACGCAACGGATTGTCCGCGCGCGCATGCGAGGCGCTGCGCGCATGGATGCGCGCAGCGTCCCAGTGCACGACGGTATCGAGCAGGCACATGGTTCCCTGATGGGGAATCAGCGCCGCCCAGTGCGACTTATCCAGCATGGACGATCTCCCGGCGCGGACGCGTGAGCAGCAGCGCCAGCACGAAGTTGAACGCGACGCCGAGCGTCACGGTCGTGCCGATCGCGCGCAGCACCGGCAGCGAGGACAGTGCCAGCAGCAGGAACACGAGGAAGGTGCTCGCGCTGCAGACGAGGATCGCGTGCAGGGTGCGGCGCTGTTCGTGCTCGTCGTCCTCGACGTGCTCGAAGAACAGCGCGTAGTCGAGGCCGAGACCGGCCGCGAGCACGAGCGCGATCAGGTGAAACAGCGACAGCGACACGCCGCAGAGGCGCAGCACGGCGAGGATCAGCAAGGTCGTCACCGCCATCGGCAGCAGTACGCGCAGCACGCGGCTGCGGCGGCGCAGTGCGATGCTGACGACGACGACCAGCAGCACGGCCGCGACCGCGAGCGAATACAGCACACGCGTGCGATACGCGGCGACCAGCGATTCCGACGCGTGCTTGAGATCGAGCAGATGCGCGGTCGTGTCGCGTTCGGCGGCGAACGCCACGAGCGCGTCGCGGTCGGCGACACCGGACAGGTTCACGAGACCGGTCCAGTGGCCGTCGCGGGCCTGCAGCTGCGCCTTGAGGCGCAGGCCGAGCGGCGAAGCGAAGAAGCGTTCCGCGCTCAGCGGCGGCAGTGCGCGCGCGGCGTCCACGTCGCGCAGGAATGCGGCGAAGCTGCCGGGCCTGAACGGCAGTCCCTGTTGCGCGCTCGCGAGTGCGGCGCGCAGGGTTTCCGCGTCGGGCAGGTTGGCCTGGCGCGCGCGCTGGGTCGCCGCGCTCGGCAGATAGCGCGACGGCAACTCATAGCCCGCGATCGCGCCGTCGCGCTGCAGTCGCGCGAGCTTGGGCTCGAGCTTTTCGCTGGCGGCGAGCACCGCATCCGCGTCATTGCCTTCGATCACGAGCAGGTAGCGCACGTCGGGTGCACCGAGTTCCGCGCGCAGCCGCGCGTCCTGCGCGACGAGATCGGCCGGCGCCGGCGTCAGCGCCGCGAGGTTGTTTTCCCAGAACGCGCCCGGTGCTCCGATCATCGCGGCGACGGCGGCGATCGCGAGCAGCGGCGCGAGCCAACGCGGTCGCGGCAGGTTCGCGAGCCGGCGCCACAGCGCGGCGAGCCACGGTGACTGCGCCGCGTCGTGCGGCCGGCTGCCGAGCAGATGGACGAGGCCGAAGCGCGTCGTCAGCGCTGCGGTCGCAAGCCCGACGATGGTGAACACGGCTAATTGTTCGAGGCCGTCGACGCCCGACGCGAAGAAGGCGAGATAGGCGATGCAGGTCGACGCGACACCGGTCGCGAGCGTCGGCCAGAGCAGGTGCGCGACCGCGGCCGGCGTGCGCTCGCGGCGCAGATGGCTGAACAGGTGGATCGGATAGTCCTGCGCGACGCCGATCAGCGTGAAGCCGAACGCAAGCGTGATGCCGTGCGCACCGCCGAACAGCAGTGCGAGCGCGGCCATGCCGGCCAGGCCGCCGCTGACCAGCGGCAGCGCGCCCGCGAGCACCGTGCCGACGCGACGGTAGGCGAGCAGCAGCAAGGTGATGAAGCCGATCGAATCGAACAGGCCGATGCGGTTCGCCTCGCCGCTGGTCGTCGCGTTGATGCGCACCGTGAACACGCCGGGGCCGCTGAGTACGAGGCGTGCCGACGTATGTTTTGCCGCATCGTGGAAATATCCGTCGAGTGCCTCCTGCGCCGCGCGTTGGGCCGCGGGATCGAAGCCGCCGGCGACGGTTTCGGCGAGCAGCAGCGCAGTCTTGCCGTCGCGCGTGAACCAGACGTCGGCATAGCGCTCCGGTTCGCCCGGCGGCGCCCAGGCCTGCGCGAGCTTGAGCGTCTCCAGGGTGGGATCGCTCGCGAGCAGCGGCTTCAGCCACGCGGCGGCCGGCGAACCAAGATCCTGTACGCGCTGTTCGAGTTCGTCGCGCAGGGTCGCCGCGTCGAAACGCTGTGCATCGAGCGTCGTCGACAGCAGGTAGCGGTACGGCAGCAGCTCCTCGGCCAGCGCGCCGATATCGCCTTCGCCGTTCAGTATGCGGACGAAGCGCGCATCGGCGCGGATCTTCGGGACCAGTGCCTTGCTGATGTCAGCGAGCGTGTCCGGCTCGTCGCCTTCGAGCGCGAGTAGCAGCAGACGCGAGCCCGGACCTTCGCCGATCTCGTCGAGCAGCAGGCGCTGCTCGGGCGTGCGCGCGGGCGGCATGAAGCTGCGCAGGTCGGTACTGACCTGCAAGGCACCGAGGATGTAGACAAGCAGGCCCGCGAGCAGCGCGAGCCAGCCGATCAACAGCGCGATCCGTGCGCGCAGGCTCACGGTGCGCGACGGCAGAGCTGCTGCAGCGCTTCGCGCTGCGGCGCGGCCGGCAGCGGCGTGTCGGCGAGCGTATCGACGAGCAACAGGCTGCTGTCGCCGCCGGTTTCTTCGATCTCGAAGCAACGCGGCGCGGCCGCGTGGCCGTCGATGACGACGCGCTTGACGTGCTTGGCCAGCGACGCGTCGCGCGGCACCAGCCGCAGCTGCCAGTGCGCGTCGTCGCCCTCGCTCTCGAGCACGTAGCTGCGCGCAAGGCGCTGCGCGTCGCCGGCCAGGGTCGCACTGAAGCTCTCGAGAAAACCCGCGAGCGCCGGCGCGCGCTTGAGGCTGAAGCGTTTGGCCGGCTTGCCGGGCCGCGCGATCTCGACCTGCCCGTTCGCGATCGTCGTGGTTTCCTCGTACGGCGACGCGACGCGCTTGCCGAGTTCATTCGCGCTCGAATAGGTCAGGTCGCCGCGCAGGATCAGCGGCGCATCGAGCATCTGCACGAAGCGCACTTCGGTATAGCCGGTCGCTGCCGGCAGCGGACGCTTGAGCCGCTCGATGCGCGTTACGGTTTCCGCCGACGGACAGTCCTTGCTGCAGGCCGCGGTTTCAGGCGCGGCGCGGCTCGCCAGCGGCAACAACAGGCTCAATGCGATCGCTGTGCCAGAAATCATAGAAATTGAACCAGTTGTAGGGGTCCAGGCGCGCATGATGCTCCAGTCGCGC
>CAMLSI010000320.1 GCA_946482585.1 uncultured Lysobacteraceae bacterium | reverse complement strand
GGACGAGTTCGTCGAACTCGACGCCGAAGGCAACGTCAAGGCCGCGACCGACGAACAGCCGCGTGGCCGCAAGCCGGCTCCGCCGCGCGGCAAGCCGGGTGCGAAGCCGGGCCAGCGCCCGGGCGGCGCACCGCGCGGCCGCAACGGCGGCGGCCGTCCGGCACCGCAGGGCGAGTAATCCGGCCCCGGGTCGCGCGAACTCCGGTTCGCGCGACCGCCGCGTCATGACCCTGTCGTGACGCCGTTACACGATTCCGTTTTCCTGGCGCGACTCCGGTCGCTGCCGCAACTATCGAGGTTTACATGGAAATCACCGCGAGTCTGGTCAAGGAACTCCGCGAGCGCTCGGGCGCCGGCATGATGGAGTGCAAGAAGGCACTGACCGAGAACGCCGGCGACATCGACGCCGCGATCGAATACCTGCGCAAGTCGGGTCTGGCCAAGTCGATCAAGAAGGCCGACCGCGTCGCCGCTGAAGGCCGCATCGTCCTGGCGCAGAACGGCGGCAAGGCCGTGCTGGTCGAAGTCAATTCCGAAACCGACTTCGTCGGCAAGGACGAGAACTTCGTCAAGTTCGCCAACACCGTCGCGCAGATCGCGCTCGCCACCGGTGCGAACGACGTCGACACGCTGAAGGCCGCTGCCTACACCGACGGCGGCACGGTCGAAGAAGCGCGCGCGGCGCTGATCGCCAAGGTCGGCGAGAACGTGCAGCTGCGTCGCCTGGTCAAGGTCGATTCGAACAACACCGTCGCCGGCTACGTGCACGGCGGCCGCATCGGCGTGCTGGTCGAACTCGTCGGCGGCACTGACGAACTGGCGCGCGGCATCGCGATGCACGTCGCCGCGATGAACCCGCCCTACGCGAAGGCGTCCGACGTTCCGGCCGACTTCATCGCGAAGGAAAAGGAAATCGAGCTCGCCAAGATGACCGACAAGGACAAGGCCAAGCCGGCAGAAATCCTCGAGAAGATCGTCAGCGGCAAGATCGCGAAGATCGTCAACGAAGTCACGCTGACCGGCCAGCCGTACGCGCTGAACTCGGACATGACGGTCGAAGCCGTGCTCAAGAAGGAAGGCGCCGACATCGTCGGCTTCAAGCGTCTCGTCGTCGGCGAAGGCATCGAGAAGGTCGTCGAGGACTACGCGGCGGAAGTCATGAAGCAGGCGGGTCTGGCCTAAGCGCCATCCGGCGGTTGCGATACCCGAAGGCCGCGGCTGATGCCGCGGCCTTTTTCATGTGCGCTTCGACGGATGGGCGAACCGCCAAGGCGATCGGCTGCGGCGCGGCAAAGAGCCATCCCGATCAACCCGATTCCCTCACCTCATCCGTTCAAAAAAAAGCGCCGGCTTGCCGGCGCTTTTTTCGTTCCTGCGGATGCGCCATTCGGCGCGAGGATCACTCGACGCCGCCGACCGCGACCTGGCCGAGCTTGAAGAACACATCGGTGTTGTCGAACGTGCCGCTGAAATGCGAGGCGCCGAGACCGAACGCCGACAGCGGGATATCCGTGCCGGTGTGCGCGGCCTGGTCGCCGGCGATCTGGCCCGTGATCAGCGCGCCTTCGTCCTTATTGCGCACGTTCGGATTCGCGGGCGACTGCGCCGGCGGGAACGGCTGCTGCGTGTCGCGCGTCGGGAAGCGGTTCGGCAGCCAGTTCTCGTAGCGGTCCGCGTTCGCGCCGTAGCCGATCAGCATCTTGTTGTCGATATTCGTCGTGACCGGATAGCCGTCGGCGGCCATCGCGTAGCGCGGAAACTTGGCCGTCTCGTAGAGGCCGACGACGGTCTTGCCGGCGAGCTTGTCTGCGGCGAGCTGCGCCGCCGACACCGTGGCCGCGCCGATGATCGCGGCGCCCGAGCATTCGTGGTCGGCCGTGACGATGACGAGCGTGTCCGGGTTGGTTTCGGCGAACTGCTTCGCGACGGCGACCGCGCGATCGAACTCGAGCACGTCGTGGATCCAGCGATCGGTATCCATGAGGTGCGCCTGCTTGTCGATCGACGCGCCTTCGATGGTGAGCACGAAACCCTTCGGGTTGCGCGCGAGCACCTTGAGCGCCTTGTCGGCCATCTCGTCGAGCATCGGCTGATCCGGGAAACCGAAGGCGTCGACGACTTCGGTGTTGCCGCGGCGCGCCGCGATCTTGTCGTAGGACACGTTCATGTTCGAATACGAGAACAGGCCGAGCAGCCTGTCCGGCGTGCCGCGCGAAAACGCGGCGTTCAGCGCGGTGTTGTCCGGCGCGTAGGCGAAGCCCGCGCCGATGAAGTCGGCGATGAGATCGCGCTCCGGATCGATCTTGCCGGCGGCGACGCCCCAGCCGCTGACGATGTCGGCCGGCAGCACGTAGTCGTTGCGCGCGGCGCGCTGCGAACCGTTGGCCGGCTGCGGGCTCGTGCTGCCGGAGGGGTTCGGCAGGAACCACTTGCGGCCGCCGCCCATGAGCACGGTCAGGCCGGTCTTGTTACGTTCGTCGAGGAACTGGTCGACGATGCCGGTGCCGTTGCCGCGCAGCGCCGTGTGCACGGCGTTGGCCGCCGGCGTCGCATCGAACACGTCGGACGTGGTCACGATGCCGAGCGACTTGCCCTGCAGCATGTGCAGGTACTCCGACAGGTATTCGATGCGCGGATTGTCGAACGCGGCGAGCGTGTCGTCCGGCCAGACGCCTTCTTCGTTGTTGTTGGCCTTGTTGCCCGAGACGTAGTTGGCCATGCCCGGCGCCGAGTCGGTCACGATCGAATTCAGCGATGCGGTCATGACCTGACCGCTGATCGGGAACGTGTCCATCGCGAGCTTGCCGCGCGCTTTGCCCTGCGCGTAGCCCTTGGCCATGATGCGTGCTGCCGTGCGGTGCGCGGCGCCCATGCCGTCGCCGAGCAGGATGATGATGTTCTTGGCCGTGCGCTGCCCTTCGCCGATGCCGACGACTTCGAAATTGCCCGTCGCGCCGATCGTGCGGCCGCTGCTCGTGCGCGCGACGATCTTGAACTCGTGCATGCCGGCATCGTAGTTGGCATAGCCGCGGAAACTCGCCACGGCGGCATTCGACGGCAACCCCGCGGCCAGCACGCAGCCCGCGGCGCCCGTGGTCTTGCCGTCGCGGATGCAGGTCGCGGCCGCGCCGGTTTCGGTGACGAGGCTGTTGCGCGCGACACGCGCATCGTTCGCGCCGCCGCCGAGCGGCAGCGGACCGTTCACCCAGACGCCGTCGACGAGGAACTGGAAGCCGACCACGGTTTCGCCGGCATCCGGCTGCACGGTGGCCTGCAGATCGAAGCGCTGGCCCGGCAGGAAGCGCGAAATGACCGGGCCCGGATCGCCCGACGCGAACAGCTCGCTCGGCGGCGTCAGGCGCGACACGGTGGCGGCTTGCGCCGAGAAGGCCAACAGACCCAGGGCAGTGCCCAGGGCGAGACGGGAGATACGCATGACGCGTTCCTTTGAGGGGTGGAGAACGGACGGCGGATCGCGGCGCAGCCGCGATTACACATTTCTACTTGTTTGCTCTGCGCAGGGCCTTCTCGAAGCGCGCGTCGAGTTCGACGCGCGCGGGAAACACGCGGCCCGGCACGCTCGCGTTTTCGGCGCTGCCGACGCGGAGGCGACCGGTGATCTGGATCAGGCCCGGCAGATGGCCGCTGCGCAGCGCGGCTTCGCGCGGCAGTTCGACGAGCACGGCGCTCGGCGGAAGATCGTCGGCGAGTCCCTCGTCCGCGTCGCCGAGCGCGACCGGCAGCGGGCTCAGGATGAAACCGCCGGTCACGTCGGCCTCGACCATGTAGCCGACGAGGCGGACGCGACGTCCGTCGAGCTGGCGCAGGCGTTCGGTGGGTTCCAGGCCGCGCGGCCCGACGGGCAGCTTGAACACGTCGCGGAAGCGCAATTCCTCGACGTCGCGCGGCGGGGGCGGCAAGGCGCTTCGGACGGCAAACGCTTTCGGCGCGGCGCGCAGCGCGGGCGGCGCCGAGGCATTCGTCGAATGTGCGGAAACGACGCCGGCGATCGCCAGCAGCAGGCCGACGATGAATATGCGCTCGAACATGCAACCCCTCCGTGTCGACATGGCGGTCGTGAAAAGACCGCGAAAATCGGCGGGCACAGTAGAGCGGTCTCGTGAAACGCCGATGACATGCCGTTGACGCCGGCGTGATCGACGCGCGGCGGCACTGTCGTCCGCGAAAGGCGGCGCGCATCGGATCGTCCGCCTCGCCGGCTTCCCGCCGCGAAGGCGCGACTGCGCCGGCATTTCCGACATTGCTGTATGATCGCGCGCATTTTGTGGGCCGCCCGGCCCCGCCCCCTTTTCCATGACCCTGGCTGGCGCCGGCAGCATTTCGCGCGGTCGCCTTGCCCTGCCCGGAGGATCGCCCATGCCCAACGAGATCAAATACAAGCGCATCCTGCTCAAGCTCAGCGGCGAAGCGCTCATGGGAGACGCCGACTACGGCATCGATCCGAAAGTGCTGAACCGCCTCGCGAAGGAAATCATCGAAATCCAGCGCGCCGGCGTGCAGGTCGGCGTCGTCATCGGCGGCGGCAACATCTTCCGCGGCGAAGGCCTGGCCAAGGCCGGCATGGACCGCGTGACCGGCGACAACATGGGCATGCTCGCGACCGTCATGAATGCGCTCGCGATGCAGGACGCGCTGGAAAAACTGGGCGCCTATGCGCGCGTGATGAGCGCGATCAAGATCAACGAAGTCTGCGAAGACTTCATCCGGCGCCGTGCGATCCGGCACCTGGAAAAGGGCCGCATCGCGCTGTTCGCGGCCGGCACCGGCAATCCGTTCTTCACCACCGATTCGGCCGCGGCGCTGCGCGCGATCGAAGTGGGCGCCGAACTGCTGCTCAAGGCCACCAAGGTCGACGGCATCTACAGCGCCGACCCGAAGAAGGATCCGAACGCCGAGCGCTACGACAAGCTGACCTACACCGACGTGATCCAGCGCAATCTGCAGGTCATGGACACGACCGCGATCGCGCTGTGCCGCGACAACCGCATCCCGCTGCGCGTCTACGACATGGGCGTGCCCGGCAATCTGCTGCGCATCGCGCGCGGCGAGGCCGTGGGAACGCTGGTGACCTGATGAAAATCGCGCAGTTTGCGGCGAGCCGCGAGGCGAACCGCAACCTGCGCCACTTCGTCGAAGCGATGCGTCAGCTCACGATATCCGCATTCGAATAGACGTTCTGCACGTCGTCGAGGTCTTCGAGCATGTGGATCATCTTCAGCACCGCCTGCGCCGTCTCGCCGGAAACGGCGATGTCGTTGTCGGCGCGCAGGCCGACTTCGGCATGCTCGGGCTTGAGGCCGGCGGCTTCCATCGCCTGCTTCACGGCCTCGAAATTGTCGGGACTCGTGAGCACGTCGATCGAGCCGTCGTCGGGATAGACCACGATGTCGTCGGCGCCGGCTTCGATCGCCGCGTTCTCGATCGCATCCTGGTCGACGCCGGGCAGGTAGCTGAGCACGCCGAGGCGCCTGAACATGAAAGACACCGAACCGTCGGTGCCGAGGTTGCCGCCGCACTTGGTGAACGCGTGGCGCACGTCTGCGACCGTGCGGACCTTGTTGTCGGTCATGCAGTCGACGATGACCGCGACGCCGCCGGGCGCATAGCCCTCGTAGCGGATTTCTTCGTAGCTGACGCCTTCGAGTTCGCCGGTCGCCTTCTTGATCGCGCGTTCCATGACGTCGCGCGCCATGTTCACGGCGAGGCCGCGATCCATGGCCAGGCGCAGGCGCGGATTGGCTTTCGGATCGCCGCCGCCGGCGCGCGCCGCCACGGTGAGTTCGCGGATGACCTTGGTGAAGATCTTGCCGCGCCGCGCGTCCTGGGCGTTCTTGCGCCCTTCGATCGCCATCAATCTGCCCATTGCAGTACCTGTTCGACTGGAAAAATCGGGCACGGATTGTAGCCGCAGCGACCGGATCGCGGCAGCCGACGCGGCCGCCGGCGGCGCTCAGCCGGCGGCGCACCGGCCGGGCCGCACGCGGCACGCCGTCCGCCGGGGCGCTGCTATACTCCGGCCGCTTTGTTCCGGCCCAAGGATTTGCCGCCATGATCAACGACATCAAGCAAGACGCTCAGACCCGTATGGCCAAGAGCGTGGAAGCGCTGAGGCACGACCTGCAGCGCCTGCGCACGGGCCGCGCGACGACGGCGCTGGTCGACCACATCAAGGTCAACTACTACGGCAGCGACATGCCGCTCTCCCAGGTCGCCACCGTCGCCGTGCAGGATTCGCGCTCGCTGACGATCACGCCCTGGGAAAAGACCATGGTGCAGCCGATCGAGAAGGCGATCATCTCGTCCGACCTCGGCCTCAATCCGAACACCGCCGGCACCGTCATCCGCATCAACCTGCCGCCGCTGACCGAAGAGC
>CAMLSI010000319.1 GCA_946482585.1 uncultured Lysobacteraceae bacterium | reverse complement strand
GCACGCTGCCGGCGTGGCTGCCGGTCTCGCCGACGTCGGGCGCGGTCGCGCCGGGCACGGCGCAGCCGATGTCGCTGTCGCTGAACACAGCCGGCCTCGCCGCCGGCACGTATGCGGCGAACGTCTGCGTGACGAGCAACGCGACCGATCCGTTCGTCGTGGTGCCGGTGACGCTCGAGGTAACGGCGAACGGGCCGGGCCTTACCACCGCATCGACGATCGACTTCGGCGGCATCGCGCCGGGCCATCGCGTGGTGCGTCGCGCGACGCTCAAGAGCAGCGGCACGAGCGCGCTCGACGTCACCGCGGTGAGCACGCCGGCCGCGCCCTTCGCGCGCACCGGCGGCAGCTGTCCGGGCGAGCCGTTCACGCTGGCGCCGCAGCAGTCCTGCGAGGTGGAGTTCACGTTGCAGCCGGCGGCCGTCGGCACGGTGGAAACGACGGTGACGATCGCAAGCACTGCCGTCACGGGGCCTGCGACGATCACCTTGCGCGGCGCGGGCATCGGCGGTTCCGATGCGATCTTCCGCAACGGGTTCGAGCCGCAGGGCGATTGATCGTCAAGCGCGGCGGCGATGTCGCCGCCGCGCTTTCTGCGATCGACGTGCGATCGGCCGGCTGGCAATCGAAGCCCATGACCGCCCGGCCGGTGTCGCAAGGGCAGGGCTGATTCGCGCCCACGACTCGCGGCACCACGTCCGATCAGCGCGAACTCCGAGCGAGTCATCGCAGAAGTCTTTTGCGTCGTCGGCTGAAGCGGAAACGCTCACGCCGGGCCTATCAGTGAATTTCCGCGCAACCGTTCAACGGCGAGGTCGACGAACGCGCGGACCTTTGCGGTGACGCGGCGGCCCTCGCTGTGCACGACGTGGATCGGCCACGGCATTTCCTCGAACTCCTGCAGCACGGCGACGAGCGATCCGCTCGCGAGCGCCGCGGCGACCTGGTACGACAGCACGCGTGTCAGCCCGCGGCCGTCGAGCGCGGCGTCGATGGCCGCCGCGTTCGTCGTGCAGGACAGGCGCGGCCGGACGGCGACGACGCTGCGCTGCGCGCGGCCGAACTCCCAGTCGTTCGACGGACGTGCCGCGACCGACGCAATGACGTCGTGCCGCACGAGATCGTCCGGCGTCGCCGGCACTCCGCGGCGGGCTAGGTACGACGGTGCGGCGACGACGACGCGCCGCACGGCACCCACGCCGATCGCGCGATAGCCCGAATCGCGCAGCGGCCCAATGCGCACCGCGACGTCGATGCCTTCGTCGACGAGGTGCGTCACGCGGTCGACGAACACGGCGTGCACGCTCACCGCCGCGTAGCGGTCGAGGTATTCGTTGATGACCGGCAGCACGTAGTACTGGCCGAACAGCATCGATGCGGTGACCGTGAGCGTGCCGGTTGGCGTCGCGTACGAGCCCGCCGCAGCAGCTTCGGCCTCGTCGATGTCGGCGAGGATGCGGCGGCAGTCGTCGAGGTAGCGCGCACCGGCTTCGGTCAGCGTTACCGAACGCGTCGTGCGTACGAATAGCCGTGTGCCGATCGCTTCTTCCAGGGCTGCGACCGTCCGCGTCACGGCCGGGGGACTGAGATGGAGGGCGCGCGCGGCGCCAGCGAAGCCGCCGGCCTGGGCGATCGCGACGAACACGCGCATGGCGTGCCAGCGGTCCATGGGACGCTCCGATTATTCCGTTCAACGGAATAGTCCATTGCCGCGACTGAGGATTCAAGCGGCCAGGAGAAATCACCAAGCTATGCGCTCACCCCCAACCGGAGTCATCCGATGAAGCTGTATTCCATGCCGCTGTCGGGCCATTCGCATCGCGCGCACCTGTTCCTCTCGCTGATCGGCGTCGCGCACGACCTCGTGCCCGTCGATCTCGGCAAGCGAGCGCACAAGACGCCGGAATTTCTCGGCATGAACCGCTTCGGCCAGATTCCGGTGCTCGACGACGGCGGCACGATCGTGTCGGATTCGAACGCGATCCTGGTTTACGCGGCGCTGAAGTACGACCGCACGGACTGGCTGCCGCGCGAGCCGGCGGCTGCGGCCGAAGTGCAGCGCTGGCTGTCGGTGGCGGCCGGGCAGATCGCGTTCGGTCCGGCCGCCGCACGGCTCGTGACCGTATTCGGTGCGCCATTCAATCCCGACGAGGTCATCGCCCGTGCACACGCCGTGCTGGCGGTGATCGAGTCGACGCTGGCGACACGCGAGTGGATCGCTGCCGGACGTCCGACGATTGCCGACGTCGCCCTGTACAGCTACATCGCACGCGCGCCAGAAGGCAATGTCGATCTTTCCGGTTATCCGCATGTCACCGCGTGGCTCGCGCGGATCGAGGCATTGCCGGGCTTCGTGCCGTTCCAGCGCACACCAGCCGGCCTGTCGGCGGTTGCGTGAGGAATGGCCATGTCGACGACACCGAACGAACAGGCTTCGCCGTGGCATGCCGGCGAGCTGGCCATGCAGGCGCAGGCCGGCGTCGTCGAGCGCATGGACCAGATCGGCAGGCGCGTCCTGCGCAACTATCTCATCGAGCAGCACCGGCAGTTCTATCCGCAGCTCCCGTTCGTCGTGCTCGGCAGCGTCGACAGCGCCGGCGACGCGTGGGCGACGCTGCGTTCAGGCATGCCAGGATTTCTGCATTCGCCGGATCCTTCGCAGCTGCGTGTGGTCCTGCCGCGAGACGCGGCAGACCCCGCCGACGCGGGCATGGGCGACGGCGGCGCGATCGGCCTCCTCGGCATCGAACTGCACACGCGGCGGCGCAATCGCCTCAACGGCACGATCCGGCGCGATGCCACCGGCTTCGACATCGTCGCGCGCCAGAGCTACGGCAATTGCCCGCAGTACATCCGTCTGCGCGACTTCCGTTTCGCGCGCGATCCGAGCGTCTCGACTGACGTTTCGGCGATCCGGCTGGCTGCGCTCGACGACGATGCGCGCCGGATGATCGCCGGCGCCGACACCTTTTTCGTCGCTTCGTCGGTCGAACGCGACGGCGTGCGCGACGTCGACGTCTCGCATCGCGGCGGCAAGCCGGGGTTCGTGCGCGTGGACGGCGAGGGCGTGCTGACGATTCCGGACTTCGCCGGCAACAACTTCTTCAACACGCTCGGCAACATCCTTTCCAATCCACGCACGGGGCTGGTGTTCGTCGATTTCGCGACGGGCGATCTGCTGCAGTTGACCGGGGACGCCGAAGTCGTCCTCGACAGCCCGGAAATCACCGCCTTCCAGGGAGCAGAACGCTTGTGGCGCTTCAGGCCACGCGTCGTCGTGCGCCGGCCCGACGCACTCGCCGTGCGCTGGATCGACGAAAAGGACGGAGAGTCGCCGAACGCGCTGATGACCGGCGACTGGAACGACGCGGGAACGCGTCTCGATGCCACGCGGCTGGCGCAGGCGTGGCGGCCGTTTCGCATTTCCGGAATTGTGGACGAAGGTGCGATGGTGCGTTCGCTATGGCTTGAACCGGCCGACGGCGCGGGCCTCGTGGCACCGCTGCCGGGCCAGCATTTGCCGGTGCGCCTGCGACCGCAGACTGGAGCGCCCGTCGTGCGCACGTACACGCTGTCGAGCGCGGCGTCGGACGCCGGCTATCGCATCAGCGTCAAGCGGCGAGGGTTCGCCTCGTCGTATCTCCACGCGCTCGCGGTCGGCGACGTGATCGAGGCGAGCGCGCCGGCCGGCGCGTTCACACTCGATGCGGGCGAGCGGCGTCCGGCCGTGCTCATCGCGGCCGGTATCGGCATTACCCCGATGCTCGCAATGCTGCGGCAGATCGTGCACGAAGGCCGGCGCCTGCGGCGTACGCGCAGGACCTGGCTGTTTTATGCCGCGCGCAACCGCGCCGAGCGCGCGTTCGAAGCGGAGATCGCCGCGCTCGCGGCACAGGTGCCCGAGGCGATCCGTGTCGTGCGGGTACTGGGCGATGTCGCCGATGCCGCGGCGAGCGACTACGACGCCGCCGGCCGCATCGACCTCGGGCTGCTGCAGCGCTGGCTGCCGTTCGACGACTACGACTTCTACCTGTGCGGCCCACCTGCATTCATGCAGTCGCTGTACGGCGGGCTGCGCGTGCTGAACGTCGCCGATGCCCGCATCCACGCCGAAGCGTTCGGGCCGGCGTCGCTGCGTCGTGACGGCGACGCGCCGACGGAGCCGGCGGCGAGCGAGCCGACCACGGTCGGATTCACGCGCGCAAGAACGACCGCGGTATGGCGGCCAGCATCGGGCACGCTGCTCGACCTCGCCGAAGCGCAGGGGCTCGCGCCTGCGTCGAGCTGCCGCGGTGGCAGCTGCGGCACGTGCCGTACGCGCATCGTCGCGGGCCGGGTGGCGTATGCGACGAAACCGGCGTTTCCGGTCGCCGAGGACGAGGCTCTGATCTGCTGCGCGATGCCGGCGGCGACCGCGGGCCAGGAGCTCGCGCTCGACCTGTGAGGAGAACAGAGTGTCGGTGCGCGCTAACGCTGTTCATTGGTCGGCCTGCTTCGTTCGCGCTCGCACGCCATCTGTCTGAAGCAAGCCGTTGACCTGTTCGAACAGGGCATAGACGTACGGGCGATCGGTCTCGACACCACGCCACAGGAACCAACCCTGGGCCAACAGATGCGTGCCGGTGTTGCGGCGATTGACCAATACGAGACGGGTTTCCGGATCGATGATGATGTACTGCCCGCCCCAGCCGTCGGCGCAGACCAGGCGCCGCCCGTTCTGGAGACGCGCCCACCACAGATAGCCGTATCCGTCGAAGAAACCTCCGCCAAAGGCGTCTTTCGGGTCGGTTGCGGTCGAGGAGTGCGTGGCCGTCATGTCGCGGATCCACTCCGCCGATACCAGCTGCTTGCCGCGATAGTTGCCTTCGTCGGCCACGAGGACTGCGAGGCGCATCAGGTCGTCGGCGCTCATGTAGATGACGTATTGCCGGACACTCGATCCATCGATGCGGTCCCAATCGACATCCGCGGGCGTGAAATGCTGCATTCCGAGAGGCTTCGCCAGCCACGCGGCGATCAGCTGGCCCAGCCCCATGCCCGTCTCGCGCTCGAGGATTTCGCCGAGCGCATTGAATCCCCAGTTGTTATAGAAGAACGATTCGCCCGGTCTGGACGCGTGGCGGTCCGGGCGTTGCCAGTTCTGGCCGGAAGCATCGATATAAATGCCCGATCGCGACATCAGCAGGTCGCGGATCGTGGCCTGCTTCTCGCCGGTGGTCAGCGGCGTTTCCCGGTCGTCATAGCCGAGCTCTTCGAGGCTGTCGTCGAGCTTCAGGATGCCCTTGTCGATGGCAATGCCGTAGAGCACCGCAATGATGCTCTTGCGGACCGAATGCGTATTGATCTTCTCGACGGTCTGACCTTGCCGGAAAACCAGCTGATTTCCCTTCGCGATAATCAATGCATCGGAGCGATGCTCCGGGGCGTCTCTCGTCAATTGGGCGATTGCGGGCGCATTCCAGTGCGGGGATCTCGGGAAATCGGCAAGGCCAGGCGAGCGCGGCTCCAACGCGCAGCCGGACACGAGAGACAGCAGCGCCGCACAGATGGCGGCGGCGAGGCGCGAACCGGAATGGCTGGGTGTCATGGGTGGATCTTCCTGGGGAAAACGAGCACTCAGGCTCCCCCAGCCGCGGCCGACATGCTTCCCGCCGGCGAAGTGGATGCTCTCAGAAAAAGATGGGAGGCCGTCTCCGGCTAGCGCCGCTGGCGGAAATCGGTTGGCGACAGGCCCGTCGCGGCCTTGAATACGCGATAGAAGCTCGATTCGGAGTTGAAACCGCTTTCGAGTGAGATCGCCAATACCGACACGCTGCGGTAGTCGGCATCGCGCAGCTTCCGCTTGACGGCCTCGACGCGGAACTCATTGACGTAGGCACGGAAGTGCTTGCCCGAGCCTTCCTTGATCACCCGGGAGGTTTCGGTCGCGGTCAAACCCAGGCGTTGCGCGACGTTGTTCAGATTCAGATCGGGCTCGGCGAACAGCAGCGAGGTCTGCATCAGCGCTTGTAGCTTCTGGAAAGCATCATCGGTGCGCGGATCCGGCGGGGCGGGCAGGGCAGGCTCGGTCGTCGCATCCGGAAACTGCGGCAGGTCCTTCAGTCGGAAGCCGACGATTCCGGCCGTGTAAACCAGCACGACGTAAAAGGCTTGGGCCGCGTGGCTGAAAACACTGCGGTCGCCGAGCCCAAGGAGGTGCTCTGCCGAAAAGCTGATCAGGTTGATGATGGTCGTGACCAGCGCCAGGGCCATGACGGTCTTCAATAAGCGCAGCAGATCCGCGAACCGCTCAGGCAACCAGTTCTCGATGCGGGCGTAGTGGCGACTGACCCGCGACCAGACGAGCACCGCCAGCACGGTGTTGATTCCGATCGTCAGGTAATCCTCGGTCCGCTTGAACTG
>CAMLSI010000318.1 GCA_946482585.1 uncultured Lysobacteraceae bacterium | reverse complement strand
GGACCATCGCTTCCTTGAACGGCTCCAGCACTTCGATTTCATAGGACTCGGGCAGTCCGCCCTGGCGCTTGGCCAGACCCGACTCCTCGTACGACAGGCCGTAGCGGCGCATGACCTCGTCGGTCAGCTGCTTGCCGCCGAAGACCTGTTCGCGGGAATAGATCGTGCGCTGGTTCTTCAGCACGATGAGCGTCGTCATCGTCGCACCGACGTCGACGACCGCGACGACCGCGTCCTTCGATACGGCCAGCTGATCGGCGATGAGCTTGAACGCGTTCTCCATCGCGAACGCCTCGACATCGACCACCTTGGCCGAAAGCCCGGCCAGGTCGAGCGCGGCGACGCGCAGATCGACGTTCTCGGTACGCGACGCGGCCAACAGGACATTCACCATGTCCGGATTGTCCTTGACCGGACCGAGCGGCTCGAAGTCGAGACTGACTTCTTCGATCGGATAGGGGATGTACTGGTTGGCCTCGACCTGGATCTGCCCTTCGAGGTCTTCCTCGGACAGATCGGCGGGCATCGGGATCACCTTGGTGATCACGGCTGAGCCGGCCACGGCGGCGGCAGCAAACTTGGTCTTGGCGCCGGAACGGCTGAGCGCGCGACGGATCGCTTCGCCGACGGCCTCGACCTCGACAATATTCTTCTCGACCACCGCGTTGGGCGGGAGCGGTTCGACCGCGTAATGCTCAACGCGGTAGCGACCGCCCGACTGGCTGAGCTGCAGGAGCTTGACCGCCGTCGAACTGATGTCCACCCCAATCAGCGGCGGCGCTTTCGGACTGAACAGGCCCACATTTTTCCCCTTCCCACGCGCTCTTACGAGCGAAAGATGCGCAGTGACATTAAATACGAAACTTAACCAAATGGCAACGACCCGAAGAATATTCTCCAAGACGCTGAAATTCCATGGGATTTGTCACACAAAGCCGGCTGCTACACGACAAATTCGGCTATCGGTGCAAGCGGGGCAGGATCTATACTCTGGCCCAAGTCGCGCCGACTTTGACTGTCATCACATTCCCGGTTCATCATGCGCGTTTTCCTCCGCCTGGTCCGCTACGCGCTGTATCTCGCGCTCAGCGGAATCGTGCTCGGGTGCCTCGCAATAGGCATCGCTTACTGGCTGATCTCCCCTCGCCTGCCGTCGGTCGAGACGTTGCGTGACGTCCGACTGCAGGTGCCGCTGCGAGTCTACACCTCCGACGACAAACTGATTGCGACCTTCGGCGAGACCCGCCGCATCCCGGTTGCGATCGAAAACGTACCGGACAAGGTCAAGAACGCGTTCCTCGCCGCCGAGGATGCGCGCTTCTACGACCATCCCGGCTTCGACGTCCAGGGCATCTTCCGTGCGGTCTGGCATCTCGTACGCACCGGGGGCGACAAGGGACCGGGCGGATCGACCATCACGCAACAGGTCGCGCGCAACTTCTTCCTGAGCCCGGAACAGACCTACACGCGCAAGATCTCCGAACTGTTCCTCGCCATGCGCATCGAGCGCGCATTGAGCAAGGACGAGATCCTCTCGCTGTATCTCAACAAGATCTTCCTCGGCCACCGCGCCTACGGCGTCGGCGCCGCTGCCGAGTTCTACTATGGCAAGACGCTGGAGCAGCTCGATCTCGGCGAATGCGCCATGCTCGCGTCGCTGCCGAAGTTTCCGTCGACGGGCAATCCGCTCTACAACCGCAAGCGCGCCGAAGAGCGCCGCAACTACGTGCTCGCGCGCATGTACGAGAACAACTTCATCAGCGAAGCGGACATGAAGGCGGCAATGGCCGAGCCCGACAAGGCCTACGCGCACGAACCGCCGATCGAGGTCGAAGCGCCGTATCTGGCCGAGATGGTCCGCGTCGAGGCGCTGGAACGACTCGGCGCCGACGCGCTGACCGACGGCTACAACATCAAGACGACCATCGACAGCCGTATGCAGGACGCGGCGAACCAGGCGGTGCGCAGCGCGCTGATCGAATACGACCGGCGCCATGGCTACCGCGGCGCCGAGGCGCACGTCGATCTGACCGCCGATGCGAAACCCGAGGACTTCGCGCGCGAGCTCGCGAATTTCCGCGCGATCGCCGGCCTGATACCGGCCATCGTCACGGAAACCGGCAAGGAACAGGCGCAGCTCTATCTCGCCGACGGCCAGGCCGTCGTGCTCGACAAGAAAGCCCTCGAGTGGGCCCGGACCTATCAGAGCGAAAGCAGCCGCGGCCCTGCGCCCAAGAGCGTCGATGCCGTGCTCAAGGTCGGAGACATCGTCCGCGTCGCGCGCGGCGATGAGGAAAACTGGACATTGGCACAATTGCCGGCGGCGCAGGCCGCACTGGTTTCGCTCGATCCCGAGGACGGGGCGCTCAAGGCACTCGTCGGCGGCTTCAGCTTCGGGCGCAGCAAGTTCAATCGCGCCACACAGAGCGCGCGTCAGCCCGGATCGAGCTTCAAGCCCTTCCTCTATGCCGCCGCGTTCGAGCACGGCTTCACGCCGAGCTCCATCCTCAACGACGCACCGCTGGTATTCCCCGATCCGTCGCGTCCCGACGGCGTCTGGGCGCCGTCCAACGACGACGACAAGTTCGAGGGTCCGATGCGCCTGCGCGAAGCGCTGGTGAAGTCGGTGAACCTCATTTCGGTGCGCCTGCTCGACGCGATCGGCGTGCGCTACGCGCGCGAGTTCATCACGCGTTTCGGCCTGCCGCTCGAAGCGATGCCGGAGAACCTGTCCATGTCGCTGGGCACGGCTTCTGTGGCGCCGCTCATGATGGCGCGCGGCTATTCGGTGTTCGCCAACGGCGGCATGCTCGTCGATCCCTATTTCGTCGCGAGCATCCGCGACCGCGACGGCAAGGAGATCTATGTGGCGCAGGCGCCGCGCGCCTGCCGCACCTGCCCCGAGCGGCTGCTCGACGACGCACGTCTCGCGCGCGAAGCCGTGCCGGCCGCGCTACCGGCGGCGGGTACGCAGCTGTCGGCCGCCATCCCGAGTTCGAGCCCGCGCTTCAACCCGATCCGCAGCGCGAACGCCGCCGCGGTGCCGGCGCCGGCCGCGGCTGAACCGGGCAAGCCGCGCCTCGCGCCGCGCACGCTCGACGTGCGCACGGCGCATCTGGTCACCTCGCTCCTGCGCGACGTGGTCCGGCGCGGCACGGGCCGCGCGGCGATGGACCTCAAGCGCAACGACCTCGCCGGCAAGACCGGCACGACCAACGAGCACCGCGACGCCTGGTTCAGCGGCTTCAACGACCAGATCGTAACCAGCGTCTGGGTCGGCTTCGACGATTTCAGCTCGCTCGGACGCGGCGAGTTCGGCGCGAAGGCCGCGCTGCCGATCTGGATCAACTACATGCGCGTCGCGCTCGACGGCAAGGCCGAAACGCCGTTCGTGCCGCCGCCGGGAATCAGCACGGCGCGCATCGACCCGTCGACCGGCTATCTCGCCTCGAGCGAGGACAGCGGAGCCATCCTCGAAATCTTCAAGAGCGAGGACATCGAACGCCTCAGCGCGCCGCCGCCGGAAGCCGAGATGGACGAAAGCCATCAAGGCGAGGCCTACGACATTTTCTGATGACCGAGCGACGTCGCTCTCCGCAGCAGCGCCGCGCCGGCGGCGACCGGCGCGACGATCAGCGCCAGCGCATCGCCGCGGAAGCGGCGCGACTCATCAGCGAACTCGGTCTGCGCGACTATCACCAGGCCAAGCTGCGCGCCGCGCAGCGGCTCGGCATCCACGACGAGCGCCATCTGCCGCGCAATACCGAGATCGAAACGGCGCTGCGCGAGTACCAGCGCCTGTTCGGCGGCGAGGAGCGCCTGGCCTATCTGCGGCAGCTGCGCGAGACCGCCGTCGAGGCACTGCGCTTTTTCGAACGTTTCGAGCCGCGCCTGGTCGGCGCCGTGCTGGAGGGCACCGCCGACCAGCATTCGGCCGTCTGCCTGCATCTGCACAGCGACGATCGCGACAGCCTGCCGCTGTTCCTCGCCGAGCACGGCATTCCCTACGACCAGATCGATCGCCAGCTGCGCTGGTCGGATGACGAGGCCGAACGCTTCGACGCCTACCGCTTCAGCGCCGACGACATTCCGATGGACCTGACCGTGTTGCCGTTGTCGGCGCTGCGGCAGGCGCCGCTCGATCGCATCGAGGGCAAGCCCATGCGTCGCGCCAATCTTGCCGCCGCACGGCAGCTCCTGCAGGAAGCCGACGACGCATAGCCGACCGTATCGACTAAGAAAAAAACCCGGCCGAAGCTGGGTTTTTTTTCATCGTCTGCGGTGCCGGATGATCAACGCTTGTCGGCGTCGACGTAGTCGCGCGTGGGCGCACCGGTGTAGATCTGGCGCGGGCGGCCGATCTTGGCGTCCGGCGTTTCATGCTGCTCGAGCCAGTGCGCGACCCAGCCCGCGGTGCGCGCGATCGCGAACATCACGGTGAACATCTCGGTCGGGATGCCGAGCGCCTTGTAGATGATGCCCGAGTAGAAATCGACGTTCGGGTACAGCTTGCGCTCGACGAAATACGAATCCTTGAGCGCGGCCTGTTCGAGCTCCATCGCGACATCGAGCAGCGGATCGTTGACGCCGAGCTCGCCGAGTACCTTGTGGCACATTTCGCGGATGATCGTCGCGCGCGGGTCGAAGTTCTTGTAGACGCGGTGGCCGAAGCCCATCAGGCGGAAGCCCGAATTCTTGTCCTTGGCGCGCTCGACCGCCTTGCCGACGTTCTTCGCGTCGCCGATCTCGGCGAGCATCTTGAGCACGGCCTCGTTCGCGCCGCCGTGCGCCGGCCCCCAGAGCGCGGCGATGCCGGCGGCGACGCAGGCGTACGGGTTCGCGCCCGTCGAGCCGACGAGGCGCACGGTCGACGTCGACGCATTCTGCTCGTGGTCGGCATGCAGGATGAACAGCAGATCGAGCGCCTTGGCGGCGACCGGATTCATCTGCAGCGGTTCGCTCGGCACCTCGAACATCATGTGCAGGAAGCGCGAGCAGTATTCGAGGTTGTTGCGCGGATAGCGGATCGGCCAGCCGATCGAATAGCGGTACGCGGCGGCGGCGATCGTCGGCATCTTCGCGATCAGGCGGATCGCCGCGAGCTTGCGCTGCGCCGGGTCATTGATGTCGAGCGAGTCGTGATAGAACGCGGCGAGCGAGCCGACCGCGGCCATGCACATGGCCATCGGGTGCGCGTCGTAGTGGAAGCCCTGGAAGAAGTTCTTCAGCGACTCGCGCATCATCGTGTGATGCGTGACCTCGTGCTCGAACTTCGCGAACTCGTCGGCCTTCGGCAGCTCGCCGTTGATCAGCAGATAGGCGACTTCGAGAAAATTGGATTGCTTCGCCAACTGCTCGATCGGATAGCCGCGATAGAGCAGCACGCCCTGGTCGCCGTCGATGAACGTCACCGCGCTCTTGGTCGCGGCAGTGGACATGAAGCCCGGGTCGTAGGTGAAGTAGCCGGTGTCCTTGTTCAACTTGCCGATATCGAAGGCAGGATCGCCCATGGTTCCGGCGACGACCGGCAAGGCAGTCGAACGGTTGGACGCAGCATCGGTAATGACAACGGTCTTGTCGGACACGGGCAAACTCCTGGGTCGCTGTACGGGCGCCACAACGGCCTTCCGTCGCGGCTGTGCGCCGCCGGCGATGCCGGCTGGCGCGCGTTAATGCGCGATTATCGCACACGCGTTTGAATCGGAAACCGTGTCATCCGGGCGCGACCGCATGCAGGCCCTGCGACTTTCGTCCAGTCGCGCACGGGCGCAATACCACGCATCGGGGCAGTTGCGCGCACGCAAACGAAAACGCCGACACGGAGGTCGGCGTTTTCGCGGATCGATTGCGGAAGTCGTACGGTTTCGCGGCGGTCGCCGCGACCGGATTTACTTCTTCGCAGCGTAGCGGCGGTTGAACTTGTCCACGCGACCGCCGGTGTCGACGATCTTGTGCTTGCCGGTATAGAACGGGTGCGAGGCGCTGGAAATATCGATCTTGATCAGCGGGTATTCGTTACCGTCTTCCCACTTGACCGTTTCCTTGCTCTTCATCGTCGAACGGGTCAGGAAGGAAAAATCGGTGGTCACATCCTGGAACACCACCGGGTGGTACTTCGGATGAATGTCGGCTTTCATGGTGGCTCCGGAACTGAAACGTAGGCGGAAAAGAGCGGCATGTTAGCGTCCGCCCCGCGGTTCGCGCAAGTCCGGCGCGGATCGAGAGGCCGGCGGCCGCGCGCCGCCGGTGCCGCCGGCGGTCCGGCAGATGAACGCCGCGGCGTCGTGGCGCCGGATCGGCGGCGGCGCTGCGGCATAATCCCGCGCCCGCAAAGGAGTTTCACCGCCGATGAGAGCCTGGCTGCGCGTACTCGCCCCGTTGCTGACCCTCGTCCTGCTGACCGGGACGGCCAGCGCACAGGAGTCGCTACGGGCCTGGCGCGA
>CAMLSI010000317.1 GCA_946482585.1 uncultured Lysobacteraceae bacterium | reverse complement strand
CGTTCGCGTTTGCGGGCGGCGCGCTCGCGATCGGCATCGGCTTCGGCATGCAGACGCTGCTCAAGAATCTCATCAGCGGCATGATCGGGCTGATCGAGCGGCCGTTCCGGCTCGGTGACCAGATCGATATCGGCGGTCTGCGCGGCACCGTCGTCGACATCAGCCTGCGTACCAGCGCCGTGCGCGACAGCGACGGCTCGGAAACCCTGGTGCCGAACTCCGCACTGATCGACAACAACGTACGCAATTACACGTTTCGCACGCGCGTGTCGCGCCAGTCCTTCAGCGTCACCGTCGCCCCCGGCAGCGATACGCGCGACGTCGCCGAGGCGATGCGCGACGCGGCGCAACGCCACGGCCAGCTCGTCGCGACCAAAGAGCCGCAGGTGTATCTCGACGACATCACGACCGACGGCCTGCGCTTCACCCTGCAGTACTGGATCGAACTCGGCAGCGGCGTGGATCGCGGCCGCATCGCGAGCGACCTGCGGCTGATGGTGCTCGGTGCGTTCGCGGACGCCGGCGTGCGCCTGGCCGAATCCGCGCCCGACATTCGCCGGCTCCGGGAATTGCCGATCGAGGCGACGCGGACGAGTAGCCGATAAACAGGCCCTCGTCCCGCATCTTCCCTACCACGCCACGCCGTAGCGCGAGGCTTCTCACGAACGCGGACCGATCATGCTCATTGCCTTCCCGCCGTTTTTCGTCCTGTCGGTCGCGGTCTTCCTGGGTGTCGCCGCCGGCTTGCCGGCAGCGCAGCCCGAGCCATCGCGGCGCGCGCCGGACGAACACGGCACGCGCTCGGGCCACGGCGTGGAAATGCGGAGCCGGGAACACGCGGTCAGCGAGCGGTCGCGGTGCGACAGCCGTACCGCATCGCGCCGCGGGAACTTCCCGGACGGATGGCCGCGCGTGCGTCCGCGGAACGCGTAGGCCGGCACCCTGCGGTTCACCCGCCGCGGCATGAACGACGACACCGTCGACCGATGAAACGGAGAACCCCATGAACGCTACCGGAGCCCCACTTCCCTTGAGTCCCGGACTGCGCCACAGCGAGCGGCAGACAGTGACGCCGCGCCAGACCGTTCCCGCGGTGGAACCGGACTGGCCCGGCTTTCGCGACATGCCGGCCGTGTTCGCCACGGCCATGATGATCGGCTTCATCGAACAGACCTGTGTCCAGGCACTCAGAGGCCATCTGTCGGCCGGCCAGCACACCGTCGGCACGCAGATCGCGGTGAGCCATGTCGCGGCCACGCCCGTGGGAATGACCGTCACGGCGACGGTCGAACTGATCGCGGTCGAGGGTCGGTCGCTGCTGTTCGCCGTGTCGTGCCGCGACGACATGGGGCTCATCGGCGAAGGCACGCACCGTCGCGCAATCGTCGATCTGCCGCGATTCCTCGCACGCCTCGAACAGAAGGCCCGGCCGTCGCGAACGACCTGAATCGCCGGCCGCGTTGCTCCTGCAGCGACCGGAGCGTACCGCGACGCCTGCCGGATGCCGGCGCCCTCCTGCGCCTCGCCTAGCGCCTCCGCGTGATCACGTTTGCCGCGCAATTCCGAACTTGTGGGCCAGCGCGTCGATGACGCAGCGATTCCGGGCGCCGGCCCGGAACGGACCGACGAGGATGAGACGAATGGGCAAGCAAATGAGCGGGTGGCCGTGGGGCTGGACCGCGGTATGGCTGCTGTTGGCGGCATTGATGTCAGGGGGCGCGCACGCGGCGACGCCGAACATAACGATCAGCTGTCCGCTGTCGGACCCGCCCAGCGATGCCGGCGGGTTTTCGGGCGCACCGGGCAACTGGTTCAACCCGAAGCGGATCGGCACGGGCTGGTCGCTGAATTTCATCGGACCGACGGACGATCAGTCGCTGCTGGTGTACTGGCATACGTTCGATCCGCAGACGCGGCGGCCGGTCTGGCTGATTTCCGACATCGGCAAGATCACGCTGGGTAACGACGGCGTGCGGCGCTGGCGCTCGCCGCTGTACCGGACCAAGTACGACCTCGCGACCGGTACCAAAACGCAGACTACGGTCGGCGAAGTGCAGATGGCGTTCGCGCACGGATCGGCGACGAGCGCGGCGATCGCCTGGAAATGGGATCGCGTGGACGGTGCGTACCACGAGGAATGCGTCTACGACATCTACCGCGCGACGGGCACGCCCGGCGCCGAGTCGCCGGCCGTGAAGGCGACGGCGTCGATGACGCAGGCGTACACGAGCAACTGGTACGACCGGCGCACGTCGGGCTGGGGCATCGACGTGAACGTCGGCGTCACCTGGACGCGCGTGTACGCCGAACAGTCGATCTTCGACGTGTACGACAAGAACGGCAACCCAGCCTGGGCGGAATCGACCTGGACCTCGACTGGAGGTCTGCCCTCGGCGACCTGGCAGAGCTATCCGGTGCGCTACTACGTCGCGAACTACCGGATCACCGACGACTGTTCGTCGGTGAGCACCTGCCTCGGCATGACGACGCTGCCGACGACGGGCAGCCTGTTCGGGCGCGCGTATGCATCGGAATGGGCCGGCGTGACCGACTTGCGGATCGCGGTGCCGACGGCGGCGAACGAGCCGGGTATCGCCTGGCCGCCGACGAGCTGGACGCCGGTGCCGCCCGCGGAGATGCCGCAGTGCCCGCCCGGCCAGTTGTGTCGTCCGATCGAGCGGCTGACCAACCCTGACATCGTGATGGTGAGCCAGACCCATTGCGACGTGCCGCCGGGCGCGAGCGTATGCCCCGTGGACGTTTCATGGGTGTCCTCGAACGTGGATGCCAAGGTGTACCGGGTCAATGCGTCGACGCTGCAGGAGAGCCTGCCGGCGTTCGGCGACTACCACCATGGCCAGCGCACGGATCTGCTCGCGCCGGGCGCGCGGGTGTTCTACCGGCTGCGCACGCCGAACGCGCCGCTGTCGACGTCGGCCATCGTGACGGCGACGGCGGTGGGCGGCCCCGAGACGCCGCCTGCGCCGATCGCGCCGCAGGTGCCGGCCGAAGATCTGACCTCGACGAGCGTGGGATTCACGGGCGGTTCGTTCCGCGTGGACGAGAGCGGCAGCGCAACCTACAGCGTGCCGTTGCAGGTGCCGGCCGGTCGCGGCGGCATGACGCCGCAGCTGTCGCTGAACTATCACGGCAGCAGCGGCGAAGGCCTGCTGGGCATGGGCGGACATATCGGCGGCGTCGGCGCGATCACCCGCTGCCGCCTGACCGCCGAAGCCGGCGACGCGGAGCCGGGCATGGGCTTCCTGCCGGGTACCTACGGCCTGTGCCTGAACGGACAGCGCCTGATCCGGGTCGGCGGCGGTGCCGACGGCCGCGACACGGCGGAATACCGCACCGAGATCGACAGCTTCCAGAAGATCGTGATCGTCGGCGAAGAGGCCACGGGCGGCGGTTCGCAGGGCTCCCAGTACATCCAGCCGTCGTCGTTCGTGGTCTATGGCAAGGACGGCACGGTCTCGCGCTACGGCACGGGTTCGTCGCGGCGCAAGTATGTGCCCGGCGCCGCCGGCGATTCGGGGTCGTATACGGCGGAATGGTGGCTGTCGACGGTCGACGATACGTTCGGAAATCGCATCGAATTCCACTATGCCGGCGTCTCGTCGATCGGCGCGCTCGCGCTGGATCGCGTGAACTGGGTCGGCGGCGGCCTGAAGTTCCACTACTCGCTGCGGCGGGAGCCGGTGATCGGCTACGCGAGCGGTTCGCTGCTCGCGGTGGATCGCTGGCTCGATCGCGTCGAGGTACTCGGTGCCGGCGGCACGCCGCTGCGCCAGTACGGACTGCAGTACGAAGCGATGCCGCTGAATGCGGCGCAGAAGCGCCTCAGCGCGATCGTCGAATGCAACGGCGCGGGCACGGCCTGCCTGGCACCGACCGTGTTCGCCTGGAACGCCGCGGCATCGGCCGCCGGCGCCCAGACGCTGCAGAAAGACGGCGCTGCCGCGCAGACCAATTTCCAGGACATCCGCGCGTTCAAGCACGCGGACGTGGACGGCGACGGCCGCGCGGACCTGGTCTGGGTGGACAAATCCAAGGGACTGCGCCTGACCCTGTCGCGACCGACGCCGGGTGGCATCGACTTCGCGCCGCCGGTGAACGTGACCACGATCGAATGCGAATCGGCCGGCACGCTGTGCGCGGAACCGGAAAAAGGCGGCTATTCCAACACCTGGGCCGTGCTCGACTACAACGGCGACGGACGCGACGACCTGCTGATCTACAAGCCCGGCGGCTGGCAGATCTGGCGCAGCGACGGTCAGACCTTCATCAACAGCGGCGCGATCGTGCCTGGCAGCGACGGCGGCGGCGGCATTCCGCGCGCGATCCTGGCCGACTACACCGGCGACGGCCTGCCGGACCTCGTCACCCACCATGTCGGCTTCGGCGCGGTGCGGGCCTGGGTGCTCAAGCCGGCGAGCGGCGGCAAGGGCGCGTATCGCTTCGACGGTCCGTATCCGGTCGAGACCCTCGGCGGCAGCCTCTGCTCGGTCGGCTGGCTGTCGCAGTTCCACGGTGAGCGCAGTCAGGCGGTAGATCTGAACCAGGACGGCGCCTCGGACATGGTGATTCCGGTGCCGCGCGGCGGCTGCGGGACGTCTTCGACACAGGACGTGGCGCTGCTCTACACCAGCCGCGGCCTCCTCGACGGCAAGCTGACCTTCCAGCGCTTGCTCCAGCCGATGCAGGTCCCCGGCGTGACCGGCGCGCTGCAGATGGCCGACATCAACGCCGACGGCGCCTACGACGTGCTCTGGCGCGACGGCAACAACGTCCTCTACTACAACCTCAACCAGGGCCGGCACATGGACCCGTCCAAGGGCCTGTTCGATCCCGCGCTCGCGCGCTGCGCGGTGCCGGCCTGCCAGTCCGTGTCGAGCTGGAACGACGTGCGCCTGTTCGACTACGACGGCGACGGCCGTCTGGACTTGTGGCTGCAGGACATCAACCGAAACTACTACGTCCACCTCTGGAACGATGCGGGCTTCGCCACGCAGCAGCTGCCGACGTTCTTCCACGGCGGCACCAACAGCGACGAATGGCTCCGGAGCTTCGCCGACCTGGACGGCGACGGGCACCTCGACAACCTGATCATGCGCCATACGGCCAACGGCGCATCGTGGCAGACCAAGCGCGCCGCGGACCGCTATCAGCCGCGCAACGTGCTGAAGTCGGTAGGTCACGGCCTCGGCGGCATGACGCTGGTCGACTACGCGCCGCTGACCTTCAACACGGTCTACAAGCGCAGCTATGACGACGGCGGCGCGCCGACGTCGGGCCGCGGCGCGCCGGTACAGAGCGTGACCACGCCGCGCTTCGTGGTCGCGAGCGTGCGCAGCAGTGCGCCGCGCGAGACCGATCCGGAGGCGCTGAGCCAGGTGCGCTATCGCTACGAAGGCCTGCGCGTGCAGGGCGGCGGCCGCGGTTCGCTCGGCTTCCAGCGCGTCTATACCTTCGACGTCACCAACCTGGTCTCGACGACGACCGAGTACTATCAGAACTATCCGCTGACCGGACTGGCCAAGAGCACGCAGGTGAACCGCGCGTTCTGGGGCGCGGGCACTTGTACCGGCACACCCGACAGCCCGTCGTGCATGAACTGGGGCGGCTGGAACGGCAACGGCGCCGTCGGCGTCGCGCTCACGCGCCAAGTCGACACCTGGGAATACCGCACGCCCAGCGGCGGCCAGAATCCGGCGCTGGCGAACGTACCGCGCGAACCGATCTTCGTGCACCGCACGCGCGCCGAGACGGTCAAGAACGACATGGCCGCCGGGCTGCTGTCGGCCGAGATCACGGACTTCAGCCAGTACGACGGCAACGGCAACCTGCTGAGCTCTCTCTCTCGCCACTTCGACGATGCCACCTTCACTCAGGAGCTCCGCCGCGTCGCGACGACGCAGGTTTACGGCGACGATCTCGCGCGCTGGTTCCTCGGCCGCCTGACGCGCAGCACCGTCACCACGACGCGGCCGAACCTGCCGGCGGTCACGCGTGTCAGCGCGTTCACCTACGACCCCGTCACCGGTGTGCTGAACAGCGAACAGGTGCAGCCCGAAGGCAGCACGGCCGAAGCGCTGACGACCTACTACCGCCATGACGCCTACGGCAATCGCGTGGCCAGCGTGGTCTGCAGCAAGGCCGCCGGCGCGGCTTGCCACAGGGATCTGACGGCAGCGCAGGTGACCTACGCACCGGCCGATCCGCTCTGGGTGCAGCGACTGAGCCGACAGACGTTCGAGGCCGACGGGCTGTATCCGCTGGCGCAGTACGGCGTGTTCCGCACGGGCGAAGCGGCGACGTCGACGGTAGTCGCCCGCGACGCGTTCGGCTCGCCGACGCGCGTGAACGACATCAACGGCATCACCGCGGTCAGCGGCACCGACAGCTTCGGTCGCGTCTACTACACGGGCGCGCCGACCGGCAGCAGTACGACGGTCACGCGACGCTGGTGCAGCAGCGGCGG
>CAMLSI010000316.1 GCA_946482585.1 uncultured Lysobacteraceae bacterium | reverse complement strand
GCGCTTGGGCATACGTGAACGAGACGACGAACACTTCGTTGAGCGCGACCGGTACCGACAGCGGTACGGTGTTGTTCTCGTCGAGATAACGCCATTCATTCATGACGCCGTCGTTGAGTACCGGGCCAGCGACCTCGGCGGCCAGCGTGCCGGGATTCGGGAAGGTCCCGGCGCGGAACACGCTGACAGAATCGTGGATCTCGATAGCCTGGTTCGCGAGCGGCGACGTCCAGAACACCTGCACGGCGCGCACCGTGCCGTTGCAAGGCGAGGTCAGCCACGACGCCGCGGCTTCTCCGGCCACGAAGCCGTAGATGATCACGCCTGCCTGGCCGTTTTCGAGCGAGTCGTTCCGCACGGTCTGCTCTACCGCCCAGACTCCCGTACTGCTCAACGCTGCTGCCAGCGCGAACGCCCAACGTTTCATGGCGAGCCCCCTAACGTGCGCGACAGTCAGTCGCCGTGTCGGTGCTTACTCGTAGCGCGACTCCGCATCGACGCAAGACGGGACGTGACGGGAGTCACAGTATGGACGATGGGTTAGGATGCGCCCCTTCTTCCCGCCGAACCCAGCCATGCCCGGTCAACAACGCGAAACCACGTTCCGCTTCCTCGCCCAGCCGTCCGACGTGAATTTCGGCGGCAAAGTGCACGGCGGCATGGTCATGAAGTGGATCGACCAGGCCGGCTACGCGGCGGCGGTCGGCTGGAGCGGCCAGTACTGCGTCACGGTCGCCGTCGGCGGCATCCAGTTCGTCAAACCGATCCTGATCGGCGACATCGTCGTGGTCCGCTGCAAGCTCATCCGCACCGGCAGCAGCAGCATGCAATTCGCGATCGACGTGATTGCGCGCGATCTCAAGAGCAGCGCCGAACGGCTCGCGACTCACTGCGTCATCAGCTTCGTCGCGCTCGATGCGCCGGACGGCCGCCCCGCGCCCGTGCCGACCTGGGTGCCGCAGAACGACGACGACCGTATCCTCGCGAGCTATGCGGAGAAGATCACCGACATGTCACGCGAACAGCAGCGCGAGGTCGAGCGCGTGCGGCAGGACATCGAGCGCAACGGCTGAGCGCGTGGCCGGTAACGGATGAATTCGGAAGAAGGATCGCGACGAGCGAGCCGATTCCGCTTCACCCGTCATGGTCCGCTGGATTCGAATCCGTTCGCGAACAGCAGGTCGTTGCCGCCCGGCGGCAGGTGCGACGGATCGAAGATGCAGACCGCGCTGCCGGCGCTGACGGCGCGGGCGCCGTTGCAGCTCCAGTTGAGTCCGTCGATCGCACCGTCGGACTGCATGCCGATGCAGGCCGAACTGCCGGCGCTCGCATCGAGCGCGGCATACTGGAGCGCAATCGCGCCGCTCGTGTGATACATCACCAGCACGACGTCGAGCGCGCCGCTGCTGCCGATGCGCGTCCAGTTCTTCCACTGGACCACGCTGCAGGCTTCGTCGCCGAACAGGGAAGCCCGCGGGCAGCTCGCGAAATGCGCGCTGCGCAGGGTCGCGCCCGCATCTTCGCCATCGAGTTCGTCGTGATAGGCGAGTACGCGGGCGGCCGCGGCGCGTGCGTTGTCGGGCAGACTCGGCACATAGGGATCGTTGTTGAAATCGCCGCCGTCCTCGAGTCCGGTTTCGGCGAGGAACGCGACGTAGCCGTTCGTGGAAACGGCGATGCGCTGCCAGTCCGTGCCGTAGAACGCGAACGGTTGCGTCAGCTCGATCTCGGCGGCGCCGTCGTCGAGTGCCGCGACGCTGCCGTTCGCCGCGACCGGGTTCAGCGCCTGGCCGCTCGCGGAAATATCGAGCGCGGAGTAGGGGCACAAGGCGGCGTCGGCGCTGACGCGATGACCGTAGGCATCGCCCTGCAACACGTCGTTGCGGCCGCCGCCGGCACTGACGAGCACGGGTACGAACAGCGCGACGAGCAACAGCAAGGGCAGGCGCAGCTTCATTGGATTCTCCCCTGCCAGACTTCGGGATTGCCGTCGGCGTTCGTCGACAGGAAATTCTCCGGCGACAGGAAACGCACGACGGGCACCACGCCATCCTTGCCGATGCGTGCGTGGTAGACGAACGACGCGCTCGCGAGCAGGTTCTCCGGATCGGCACCGGCCGTTGCGATGCGGCGGCGGCCGACGCTGGTGTTGAACGTCGTGCGCTCGAAACGCTCGAAGGCGTAGTCGGCTGCGTCGTAGCTGACGTCGAGACCGATGATGTCGCTGTCCGAGCCGTTGGTGCGCTGGCTCAGCCGCGATGCGGCGGCGGCGTTGCCGTCCCAGCGGAAGATCTCGTAGCTGAAATCGGAATTGAACACGGTGCCGCTCGGCGTCAGGTTACCGTTGGAGATGAAGAACACGTAGCGGCCGTCGGTGCTGCCGTCGAGTACGGCGAACGAATTCTGCGTGATGTCGCTCGCGCCGCTGTTGGTGGTCGTCGCCGTGATCTGCGAGTAGCTCGCGGCTGCCGTAGCGGCGCCGTTGCGGTCGTAGCGGAAAATCTCGTAGTTCGGCGTCGCCTCGGCATTGCCGCCGGTGGGGTTGCAGTTCGACTCGAACACCATGTAGCGGCCGTTCGCGTTCTTGGTCAGCCGCGCGCCGCGCGCTTCGCGCACCGGTGTCGTTCCGGTGCAGAGCGTGTTGGCCGGCACGACGGTATTGGTCGTACCCGTGCGCGCGATGATGCGCCGCGCCGTGCCTGCGCTCGTGAGCGCATTGCAGTCGGACGTCCAGGCGATGACGTCCCCGTTTCCGTCGATGGTCGGATCGGTGTTGCTGCAGCCCGACGTCGTCGTGACCGTGGTCAGCGCGCTCGTGCTGCGGTCGTAGAGATAGATCTCGTAGTTGTCGGTGTCGCTCATCTTGGCCGAGAACACGATGTGGCGGCCGTAGAGCGTGCCGTCGAGGTCGCCGGACAAGGCGAGATTCTGCATCTGTCCGCCGCTCGCCATCTGCGGCGTGCCGGTCCAGGCGGCGCGGGCGAAGCTCAGTCCGTTCCAGACGTAGATCTGGTCGAGCAGGTTCGAGTTGCCGCCATGATCGGCGCTGCTGATGAATGCGACGGTGCGGCCGTTGGCATCGACGGCGAGTGCACGTGCCGCGGCCATGCGCGCGACGAAGCCACCGCCTTTGACCTCGACCGTGCGTCCTGTCGTGTTCGTGAGCTGCACGATAGAGCCGACTTCGTTGCAGGAACTCTTGATCTGCACGTTGTCGATGAACAGCGTGGAATCGACCTGATGGTCGTTCTGGTCAGCGACCGTGAAGCGCAACGCGACCGTGCTCCCGACGACGAGGCCGGCCGGCAGCGGCAGACAGATGCGCTGGAACGCGGGCGAACCGAAGCGCAGGTTGATGTTGCGCAGCGCGGTGACGGCGGTGTTGTTGATCGTGTGGTCTACGACGGTCGCGTTCTGGCAGTTTGCGTTCGGGAACGGCGAATAGCTCGACCCGTTCAGCTTGCAGCTCGAGCGCGTCATGAGGCGCGTGCCGTTGACGGTCACGTCCAGGAGATCGTCGTATTGATCGGGTTCGTTCTGTTCGCCCGACGCGAAGCCCCAGTCGAACGCGACATAGGCCGCGTTGGCCGGAAGGGTGAAGCTCGACTGCAGCCAGTTCTGGTCGTAGTCGTTGTTGCCGCCGAGATTGTCGAAGTTGGTCGCGCCGGTCGTGCCGGTGGCGAGTTCGCCCGGTCCGGTCGAAACGGCGCCCGCCCAGGTGCCGTCAGGAATCGTCAGCGACGTCGTCGGCGTGATGTTGCTCGACCGGATCGCGCCAGCGCGGTTGAAACCGCCTGTGGTCCAGCCAGTCAGGTCTCCGGTTTCGAAGCTGCCGTTTGTGGGCACTTGTGCGCGTGCCGCGGCAGAAAGTGTCAGCAGCGCGGCGGCGAGAACGGCGAATCGATGGTGCTTCATGGCGTGGACTCCGCAGGGCGGACCAGGTCCTGCTGGAACAGGAACGTATTGGCGAGTTCGAGCTCGCGTTCGGCGGCGACGCGGCCGTTCGTATCGACGAGTTGCAGCCGGTAGCGGCCGATCGCAAGGCCGTCGATACGGTAGTAGCCGATCGTGTTGATGCGCGTCGTCGCGACCGTGCGCTCGCCGTCGAGCACGCGCACTTCGAAGCCGGCTGCCTCGATGCCGGCAAATCCGGCGCAACCCAGGCGCGCGCTCAGCGTGAATTCGAGCGGCGTGCTCGACCCGGCGCGGACCTCGACATTGCGCGATGCGTCGGCGGGGTTGAGCTCTATCGGGAGGTTTTCCGCGTCGAGCGAGACGCGATGTACGCCGGGGGACAGGCGATTCAGCAGCGCGCGCCCTTCCGCGTCGAGCTCGCCGCGCACCTGGCCGTCGACGAGTACGCCGACGCCGCGCAGCGAAGCGATTTCGACGCCGGGCGGCAGTTTGTGCCGATCGACGTGCGCGGCGATCGCGCCGACACGACGCAGTTCCGTGCTGAACGCGCCGCGCGTGAGACCGCTCGGCGTGACTGCGAAGTCGGCCGTCAGCGACAGCGAAATCACCCGCGAGTCCTTGCGCGAGCGGCCGTACAGCGGATCGTCCTGCATCTGCAGGCGCGCATTGAGGCCCGGACGCAGTTCGAGGCCCGTGTCGACGAGCGCGCCGAAGCGGCCATGCGCATGCAGGGCGCCGACACCCCACCACCAGCCGTAGCGGTCGAGCGGGCGGCGATACAGAACGAGCGAATCGCGGCGTCCGAAGCTGTCGTCGTCGACGACGGCCGCGGTCATGTCAAAGCGCGTACCGAGTTCCTGCTGCCAGTCGATCTGGCGCCGCTCGGCGTAGCGCGAGGCGCTGAGCCGCGTCCCGCGCATCGGCTGCCAGCTCGCCGCATAGGAATAGTTGCCGAGGTAGTCGGGACGCGCGGAAATCCAGACGTTGTCGAACGGCTGAGCATTGAGCGCGGCTTTCACGTAGCGCCTCTCGCCGAGATTCGGATCGTCGAAGTCGCGCGCGATCAGGCTCACGCGCAGGCGCGGCTGCTGCCAGCCGAATTCGAGCTGATGATCGCTGCGCGCCGGGCTGCCGTCGCCGAAATAGTTCTGATCGAATTCGCGCAGGCTCGCGAGCCAGAACACGGGGCCGCGAGCCCCTTCGCCGAGGAGTTCTGCCGCGCCGGCCTCGTCGCTGCGCGCGACGTGGCCGGACCAGACGCCGGCACGCCCCAGGTTCACCGCGGCGCCGGCCGTCGCGAACTGCTGGCCGACCGCGCGCACCAGGGTCGCGTCGACGCTGACGCGTGGGTTGATGCCGGCGCGCACGCGTGCGAAACCCGCGCCGCCGTCGACGGTGTCGGCGTCGTCGAGCGGGTTGTCCTGCGTGCCGGCGCCGGTGTGGATCACGTACGTGCCGCCGGCGAGCAAATCATCGCTCGCGCGCAGAGTCACCTGTTCGACGCGTACCGGCACGTCGTTGCTGGCCGGCTTGAACAGCGCGATCTCGAGCACGGCGTCGGCGGGGATGCCGGAGATTTCGGGGAAGCGGTAGTGGCCGTCGAGCCGAACCACCGTGCGCGCGACCACGTTGCCGTTCGCACGCAGTTCGGCGATGCCGCCGGGAGGGCCGTCGCCCTGGATCTGCCGGCCCGTCGCGATGCGGCTCGCGACGATTTCGTTGCCGATCACATGATCGCCGAACGCGAGTTCGGGCCGGTTGGTAAAGGCCCATTGCGCGCCGGTCAGCGAGAACGACGGCAGCAGCGAACTCAGCGTGACCTGCTGCTGGCCGAAATAAGTGCGCGAGCGGCCGCGATCGATGAGCCAGCCCCATTCGTCGATGCGGCGGTTGCCGTCGAAATCGTCGAAATAGCGCAGATGCCAATTGCCGCTGCCGAGTGCGCCGCCGAGTTCGGTCAGGGTCGTGATGTCGGTGCGGTCGCCGGTGCGACGCAGCATGACTTCGCTGCGCCAGGCCGACAGATTCGCACGCGGCGCATGCACGTCGATCGGCAGCGATTCGCGCGTCGGCGCGACGCTCGCGGCCATGCTCTGGTCGAGCCATGCGCCGTTGACACGCAGCGCGAATTCGCTGCGGTCGAAAATCAGGGCGAGACCCAGCGCTTCGCCCGCCGTATCGAGCGGTACGTAGTCGATCTCGGCGATACGCGTGATCGACGCGCGCGCGAGCACCGCTTCGCCGATCGGCGTGTCGATGCGCCAGGCATCGTCGCCGCGGCTCGCATGCAGGCCCAGCGCCTCGCAGAGCATGCCGAGCGCCACTTTGGTATGGCCGTCGAGTTCACCGTCCAGCACCGCGACTTCGCGCCCGCGATCCTTGCCGTTGACGAGCAGACCGATCAGCAGTGCCGTCGACGAGGAGCGTCCGTCGGTGCTGCGCACGAACGGAAAGTCGGGTCCGCTGGCCTCCGGCGACGGACCGGGCGCGGGCGACGGAGCCGGCGCGCCCATTGCCGCGCCGGCCAGCGCTACGCCGAAACCGGCGCAGATCCAGCGGCTGCAGGGCA
>CAMLSI010000315.1 GCA_946482585.1 uncultured Lysobacteraceae bacterium | reverse complement strand
CGCTGACCGGCAACCAGGCCATGCAGCAGGTCAAGGCCGGCCTCAAGGCCATCTATCTGTCGGGCTGGCAGGTCGCCGCCGATGCGAATCTCGCCGGCGAGATGTATCCGGACCAGTCGCTGTATCCCGCCAACTCGGTGCCGCAGGTGGTAAAGCGCATCAACAGCACGCTGCTGCGCGCGGATCAGCTGCATCACGCCGAAGGCAAGAACGAGATCGACTGGCTGCAGCCCATCGTGGCCGACGCCGAAGCCGGCTTCGGCGGCGTGCTCAACGCGTTCGAGCTCATGAAGGCGATGATCGAAGCCGGCGCGGCCGGGGTGCACTTCGAGGACCAGCTCGCGAGCGTCAAGAAGTGCGGCCACATGGGGGGCAAGGTGCTGGTGCCGACGCGTGAAGCGATCGAGAAGCTGACCGCCGCGCGTCTCGCCGCCGACGTCATGGGCGTGCCGACGATACTCGTCGCACGCACCGACGCCGAAGCGGCCGACCTGCTGACCTCCGACGTCGACGACAACGACAAGCCGTTCTGCACCGGCGAACGCACCGTGGAAGGCTTCTTCAAGACGCGTCCGGGCATCGACCAGGCCATCAGCCGCGGTCTCGCCTACGCGCCGTACGCCGATCTGGTCTGGTGCGAAACCGGCAAGCCCGATCTCGCATTCGCGAAGAAGTTCGCCGAAGCGATCCACGCGAAATATCCGGGCAAGCTGCTCGCGTACAACTGCAGCCCGAGCTTCAACTGGAAGAAGAATCTCGACGACGCGACCATCGCGAAGTTCCAGAAGGAAATCGCGAGCTACGGCTACAAGTTCCAGTTCATCACCCTCGCGGGTTTCCACTCGCTGAACTACTCCATGTTCAACCTCGCCTACGGCTATGCGCGCAATCAGATGAGCGCATTCGTCGAATTGCAGGAAGCCGAATTCGCCGCGGCCGATCGGGGCTTCACCGCGGTCAAGCATCAGCGCGAAGTCGGAACCGGCTATTTCGACGCGGTCACGCAGGCCATTCAGAACGGCCAGTCCTCGACGACGGCGCTCAAGGGCTCGACCGAGGAAGAGCAGTTCCACGGAAACCGCCACGCAGCCTGAGCGGAAATCCGTGTTGCAGATTTCGGAATTCCCCTCAAACCGGGGGGACGGCCGGATGCGGGCTCGACACGCATACGGCCGGGTTGCGGGAACGCCCGCTGGGCGCGCGAATCGCGTTGCCGGCACTCGTTCCGAGCGTTCCGATGCTGTTCTCCTGGGGAGGAGAGGAGTACGCCGGACCCGGCCGTAGTGCCGGGTCCGGCCGTGCTTCGCCGCGGCGCCTTTTCAAAGCTGCCGGACGTCCCCAGATAACGCGCCGTAAACCCGGCTCCGCACCGGGTCGGCTACAATTCCGCCCATGACCAATATCGTGAAATTCAAGGCGCGTGGCCCGCGCGCCTACCTGCGCGAGGCGCAGGAACAGCGCATCCCCGTGCGCGTCAAGCGCGAAGGCATCGATCCGAACTGGGTTCACGGCATGATTGCCGACGTTTCGGCCGATTTCGTGCTGATCGCGGAAGTTTCGGACTCCATGCGATTTGACGGCTTTCTTGTGATCGCGCTCGGCGACGTCACGCACGCCGAAGAAGACCCGTCCCGCGAATTCGTCGAGAAGGCACTCGCGCTCAACGAAGAGACGCTGAAAGCGCCCGCCGGCTTTCCGCTCGACAACTGGGCCAGCGTCGCGCGCGCCGCGGCCGAGCTCGCTCCGATCATCTCGGTCAACATGCTCGACGAGGAATCCGGCGAGGCCAGTTACATCGGCAAGCTCGAAAGCGTCGGTCCCGAAGTGCTGACCCTGCGCGAGATCGATCCGAACGCGCGCTGGTATCCGGATGCCGGCGACTACGAATATGGCGAGATCGGTTCGATCGGCTTCGGCACCTCGTACATGCACACGCTGTATCGCGTCGCGGGCGAACCCAGCGGCCCGCCGCAGGAACCGCGCCTGCACAGCACCGATCCGCGCTGAGGCGCGCACATGAGCGCCACGCCGCGCCCGACCGGCATCACGCTGCATCGCGCCTCGCACCTGCTCGAGGTCGGCTTCGATTCGGGCGAGACCTTCCGGCTGCCCTGCGAATACCTGCGCACGCATTCGCCGAGCGCCGAAGTGCAGGGCCATGGTCCCGGCCAGCGCGTGCTCGTGCCGGGCAAGCGCCACGTGAATATCGACGCGATCGAACCGGTGGGCCATTACGCCGTGCTGCTGCGTTTCGACGACGGCCACCAGACCGGCATTTTCTCCTGGAGCGTGCTGCACGAACTCGGCCGCAACCAGGATGCGAACTGGTCGGCCTACCTCGCCGCCCTCGATCAGGCCGGCCTGCACCGCTAGACGGCCGCCGGATCCGCGAATTCCGGATTCCGGCAACGGTGTCGCCGCAGTCCCCCCTTCCCCTGCGCGGCCGGAAACGGCACAAATAGCCGCAGGGCACTGTGCGGGGGCACCGATGCGATTTCGTCCGATCCTGGTCCGTTTCGTCGGCAGCGGTTGCATGGCGGCGGCCGTCCTGGTCGCCAGCGCCGCGGCGCTGCCGAACAAGACCGAACTGCGCATCGAAGTCCGTCAGGCCGACGGAACCCAGGCCATCCTCGCGCGCAGCCTCGATGTCCGCGACGAGCGCACGTTCGGCGTCAGCGATGTCAGCGATACGCATCCCGATACGCTCGGCGCGCCGCTGACGCCGCAGCCGCCGGCCGATGCCGACTACCCGCCGGGCGCATCGCAACTGGAATTCGTACAGCGGCGCGGCGTCTGGGTCCGCTCGTCCACGTTCACGCGCGGCGCCGACGGCAGTTGGCAGCTCAGCGCCGACACGCTCGACAATCCGCGCGACAGGAACACCCTGAGCAAGCCGCTGGTCGGGACGATACGCCCGGTGCAATAGCGGCCCGCGCCGCTCGCGCGCCCGCGGCATCGTGCCGCAAAGCCGTGATCGGCACGTCCGCCTGCGCTAGCATCGGCACCCTATGAGCGATCAGCCCACCACGCATTTCGGCTACCGCGACGTACCCGTCGCGGAAAAACAGAAACTCGTCGGCAACGTGTTCACGTCCGTGGCCGAGAAGTACGACCTCATGAACGACCTCATGTCGTTCGGCGTCCATCGGCTCTGGAAACGTCATTTCGTTGCGATCAGCGGCCTGCGCCGCGGCGATCGCGTGCTGGATCTCGCCGGCGGGACCGGTGACATCGCCGCCCTGATGCTGCCCGAGGTCGGCGCCGAAGGCGAAGTCGTGATCGGCGACATCAACAACGCCATGCTGCGCGTCGGCCGCGACCGCCTGACCGATCGCGGCCTCGTGCAGGGCCTGCGCTACACGCAGCTCAACGCCGAAGCGCTGCCATTCCCCGACCGCAGCTTCGACGCCGTCACGATCGCATTCGGACTGCGCAACGTCACCGACAAGCAGCGCGCGCTCGGCGAAATGCATCGCGTGCTCAAGATCGGCGGGCGCGCGCTGATCCTCGAGTTCTCCGAAGTGCGGCAGGACTGGCTCAAGCCGCTGTACGACTTCCATTCGTTCCAGGTATTGCCGCGACTCGGCCGGCTGTTCGCGCAGGATGCCGACAGCTATCGCTATCTCGCCGAATCGATCCGCAAGCATCCGAACCAGGAAACGCTGCGCGGGATGCTGCAGCAGGCCGGCTTCGCGAACGTCGACGTGCGCAACCTCAGCGCAGGCATCGTCGCGATCCATCGCGGCTATCGGGTCTGAGAGACCACGGTGCCGGCTCGCCGCCGGCACCGACCGATGCGACTGGCGGCCCGCGCCGGCAATGGCATACTCGGGCTTTCCGCCCATCGCCTGGTCCGTCATGCCTTCGATCCCCGCCCTGCTGCCCGTGCTCGCGCTGTTCGCCGTGACCGCACAGGCCGCGAACGACCCCAATTCTTACGCCGAAACCGACAAGGTCCGCGTCACCAATCTCGCGCTCGACCTGCACGTCGCGTTCAAGTCGCACCAGATCGTCGGCAAGGCCGAGCTCAGCCTCGACTGGCGCGACAAGGGCGCGCGCGAACTCAAGCTCGACACGCGCGGGCTGTCGATCGCGACCGTCGAGATCCTCGACGCGTCCGGCAAGGCCTCGCCGGCCTCGTTCTCGCTCGGCACGGCCGACAAGATTCTCGGCGCGCCGCTCATCGTGAAGTTCGATGAGCAGGCGCCGAAAATCCGCGTGGCGTACGCAACTCATCCGGAAGCATCGGGCCTGCAGTGGCTCAGCGAGGCACAGACCGCCGGCAAGAAGCATCCGTTCCTGTTCTCGCAATCGCAGGCGATCCACGCTCGCTCGTGGGTACCGCTGCAGGACACGCCGGCGGTGCGCTTCACCTACAGCGCCGACGTGCACGTGCCCAAACCGCTGCGCGCGGTCATGAGCGCGAACAACCATCCGGACGCGCCGCTCGAAACCGGCGAGTTCCATTTCGAGATGGATAAACCGATTCCGTCGTATCTGCTCGCGATCGCAGTCGGTGACATCGCGGTGAAGTCGACCGGCCCGCGCACGGCGGTCTACGCCGAACCGGCCATGGTCGAGAAAGCCGCGAAGGAATTCGAAGACACCGAGAAGATGATCGTCGCGACGGAAAAACTCTACGGCGACTATCGCTGGGGACGCTACGACATCCTCGTGCTGCCGCCGAGCTTTCCGTTCGGCGGCATGGAGAATCCGCGCATGACGTTCGCGACGCCGACGGTCATCGTCGGCGACAAGAGCCTGACATCGCTCGTCGCGCACGAGCTCGCGCACTCGTGGTCGGGCAATCTCGTCACGAACTCGAGCTGGAAGGACATCTGGCTCAACGAGGGCTTCACGAGCTATGTCGAGAACCGCATCGTCGAAGCCGTCTACGGCCGCGAGCAGGCCGACATGGAAGACGTGATCAGCCAGTTCGGGCTCAAGAAGGAAATGGCCGAACTCGCGCCGAACGATCAGTTGCTGATGCTGGCGCCGCTGACCGGCCGCGATCCGGACGAAGCGCTGACCGACGTGGCGTACATCAAAGGCTCCTGGTTCCTGAGCTTTCTCGAAAAGCGTTTCGGCCGTGCGACGTTCGATCAATTCCTGCGCGGCTGGTTCGACCAGCACGCCTTCCAGAGCGTCGACAGCGATACGTTCGTCGCCTACCTGCAGAAGAACCTGATCGACAAGCATCCGGGCAAGGTCAAGCCGGCCGAAATCGAGGCATGGCTCAAGCAGCCGGGCCTGCCCGAAACGGCCGAGCCGGCGAAGTCCGCGCGCTTCGACAAGGTCGACACGGCGCGCGCCGACTGGCAGTCCGGCAAGCGGGACGCCGCCTCGCTGGCCGCGGCGAAATGGAGCACGCAGGAAACCGTGCGCTTCCTCGAAAGCCTGCCGGAAAAGCTCGATGCCAAGCAGCTCGACGAGCTCGACGCGGCCTTCCATTTCAACGGCACGGCGAACGGCGAAATCGCCCAGCGCTGGTATCCGCTGACGGTGCGCAGCGGCTATGCGAAAGCACGGCCCTCGATCGAGAAATTCCTGATCGGCATCGGCCGGCGCAAGCTCATCATGCCGACCTGGGAAGCCCTGATGGCGACCCCGGAAGGCCTCGCCTTCGCCGAGGGCGTGTTCGCGAAGGCGCGTCCGGGCTATCACCCGATCACGACCGGTTCGGTCCAGGCAGAACTGGACAAGGCGAAAAAGAAAAACTGATGCGGCGCGGATTCGACCGCGGCGGCCAGGCCGCCGCGGCGATGCGTGCGGCTACGGCAGCGGCTCGGGATACTCGGGCTTCTGCTCGCGCGACAACAGCAGGCGCAATCCTTCGGTCGGCGTGATCTCTTCGTGCAGCACACGCTGCACGCTCTGTGCGATCGGCAGTTCGACGCCGTGACGCGCAGCGAGGCGAATGACCTCGTCGGCCGTCTGCACGCTCTCGACGACCTGACCGATCTCGGCCACGGCCTGACGCAGCGGCGTGCCGCGGCCGAGCGCGAGACCGAGGCGGCGATTGCGCGAAAGATCACCGGTGCAGGTCAGCACGAGGTCGCCGAGACCGGCGAGCCCCATCAGCGTTTCCGCCCGTGCGCCGAGCGCGACGCCGAGGCGCAGCATTTCGTTGAGGCCGCGCGTGATCAGGCCGGCGCGCGCATTGAGACCGAGCTGCATGCCGTCGGCGACGCCGGTCGCGACCGCGAGCACGTTCTTCATCGCTCCGCCGAGTTCGGCGCCGAGCATGTCGGTACCGGTGTAGGCGCGGAACGTCGGGCCGTGGAGCTGCTCGGCGACGGTCTGCGCGAATTCCACATCGTCCGAATGCACCGTGACCGCGGTCGGCAGACCGTCGACGACTTCACGCGCGAACGACGGGCCGGTCACGACGGCGGCAGGCTGTCCCGGCAGGATTTCCTCAACGAGTTCGTGCAGGAAGCGGCCGGTGCCGGGCTCGAAGCCCTTGGTCGCCCAGGCCAGGCCGCGGAAGCGCG
>CAMLSI010000314.1 GCA_946482585.1 uncultured Lysobacteraceae bacterium | reverse complement strand
GCCGGGTAGGGTGAGGTCTACCGCCTGTTCCAGCCGCGGATTGCGAGGAGCACCGCCGGCGGGCTCCTCCGGTGCCGGCTCCCGGCCGGGGAACGGGAACGACCAGCCGCCGCCGAAGTAGTGGCGCAATGCCGTCGACAACAGCAGCGCGGCAGCGACGATCGCGACGAACAGCAGGGCCTGGCGCAGCGCGAACGGTCGGCCGAGCTCGGCCGGTGCCGCGCCGTTCGCGGTCGCGCGGCCGCGCCAGACGAACCATGCGGCGATGCCCGCCGCGGCGACGCCGGCCGCGAGCAGCGGCACCGCGAGATCGTCCAGCAGTCCCGGCGCGATCGCGAACAGGATCACCGCGAGCTGCACCATGGTCGCGATGCACGACAGTAGCGCCGCGGCGATGCAGCCGGGCAGGGCATGTGCGTCGCTGGATGCGCGCTGGCCCATGCCGGCGATCGTCGCCGCGCTGGACACGAATCCGCCGAGCAGGCCGGCGAGCGCGAGCCCGCGACCGGCGCCGAACACGCGCAGCGCGACGTAGCCCGCGGCGTTGATGCCCATGACCAGCACGACGAACAGCCAGAGCTTGCGCGGGTTCAATACCTGCCAGGGATCGACCGCGCGATCGGGCAGCAGCGGCAAGACGATCAGCGCCGCCGCCGCGAGCAGCAGCGCGTCGCCGAGCTCCCGTTCGCTGAGCACCTGGCGCGTGAAACGGTGCAGGTCGGTCTTGCTCTCGAGCACGACGGCGAGTGCGACGAACAGCGCGGCGGCGAGCTGGGTCTGCGGCTGTGCGAGCGCGCCGAGCAGGAAGGTCACGAGCAAGGCGAGTTCGGTGACGACGCCGGGATCGTGTTCGGCGCTGTGCCAGTACGACGCGACCGTCATCGCCGCGACGGCCGCGCCGGCGACCGCCAGTGCGACCGGGCCGAGCAGCATGGCAACCGCACCGCCGAGCGCGACGACGGCGAAACTGCGCACGCCGGCCGCTTCGCGGCCCTGCTGCGCCTTCTCCCGCTCGCGTCCGATGCCGACCAGCAATCCGCCGCCGAGCGCGGCGATCAGACCGAAGAACTGCCCGGCGGCGATCAGCGACGTGGAGGGTTCGGGTGTCGGCATGGGGTTAGGGTGCTGGCAGGCGGCAAGATGTGCAATGGACGGAATCGTGATTCGGAAATCGTCGGAGTGGAAGCCGGGCCGCGGAGTGATGAGTTCCTGCCTCGTGCGGAAATGGTCATGATCCCTGCGCCAGGCACTCTCCGTATGTCGAGGCATGTCCAGGGGAGTCCGTCATGCGCCGTGCCGTCGTTCTGTCGTCGCTGTTGAGTGTCGCCGCTGCCGCTGCCGCTGCCGAACCGTCGTACCAGACGGATGATCCCGCATCGCCGCCGGCCATCTCCGCCGAGACGACCCGCCTCATGGATCTCGCCGCGGCGCCGGTGACGGCGCCGACGCAGGCGGCTCCGATCTGCGGCATCGACAAAGCGCTCGAAACCACCGCGCGCTTTTGCAACGGAACGCCGCTGCAATTGCTGGGCACGGGCGCGGCGTCGCTGTATCCGAGCGACATCGCCGTGTCGGGACTCACCGGCGTGATCACCGACGTCAGGGTCCAGGTGCTCGACGTGACGCACAGCAATACTTCGCGCATCACGGCGCGCGTGCAGCATCCGGGCGGGCAGCTCGTCGGACTCACCGGCAGCGGCTTCGACATCGACGATGCGCCGCTGCCGTCGGTGTTCAACGCCGACTGGACCTTCGCCGACGACGCGCAGGTCTATGCGTTCCCGGAAAGCGGCGACCTGGCCCTCGCGACGACCGTGCCGACGCGCACCAACCGTTATCTGCCGCGCGTATTCGCCGCATCGGCGCTGCCGGCGCCCGCGCCGACGACGACGGTGCAGCAGATGCTGTCCTCGCTGAAGGGCACGAATCCGAACGGTACCTGGCGTCTGTGGGCCGCGCAGTACTCGGGACTGGATCCGCAGGCCAGCGGCACGATCTCCGACGGCTGGTGCCTCGACATCACGACCGCTCCGGTTGCCGATACCTGCTACTTCACGGCGACGCGCACGGGCTCGCTCAATATCGGCGACGTGCAGCAGGCCGGCCGCATCAAGCGTGACGGCAAGCCGTCGCTCTGCACGCAGCCGCCGAAGACCGCCATCCTCGAGAACACGACGCCGGTGCGCCGCGATCGTCACGACTTTCCGGCGATCTCCTCGCAGCCGGTCTGTCTGACCGTGACGGCCGACTTCACCCAGTGCGGCGGCAACCAGACGCAGATCGCGCTCTACGGTAACTACAACCCGGCGACGCCGAACACCGGGCATCTCGGCGACAGCGGCTACAGCACGATCGCCAGCATCGCATTCTCGCGCAGGCTCGCCGCGAATCAGCCATTCAGCGTCGTCGTCAGCGAGGTCGATGCGGGACAGGGCTGCAACCTGTATACCTTTCGCCTCGAGGCGAATACCTGCTCGGCTCCGCCGGCCGGCGACCGCATCTTCTACGGCGGCTTCCAGCTCGTGATTCCGATCTGAGCGCTATGCCACGGCTGCGGTTGCCGGGAGGTTGCGTTCGAACCAGTCCTCCCAGTAACGCTGCGCGGTCGCGGCGGCAGCTTCTGCGTCGGGCCCGTAGCAATAGTGCGCGATGCTCGCGTTGGTCATGCCGTCGCGGGCGAACGTGCCGAGCAGCACGATCTGCGGATCCGGCACGGGCGTGCGCACGATCGCGTAGCGCTGCCGCATGTCCTGGCGCACGATTTCGACGAGCCCTTCGGGCGACGCGAACGGCAAGGTTGCGTGCGCGCCGACGTCGGCACGATCGATCTGCAGGCCTTCGAGCAGCCGGCGCCAGAGAGGCGCCTGCTCGGCCGCCGACGGGCGCATGACGGATGCGAACGCGGCGGGCTCGCCCGCGGAATGCGCGAGATAGAGCCGCAGCACCTCGAAGAACGGGGGCCAGCCCGCTTCGAAGCCTTCGAGCGCGCTGTCCCAGGCGTCGCACGTGGCAACGAGCGAATGCGTCATGCGCACGAGGTGCCGCCCGTTGCCGCACGCGGTCAGCATGATCTCGGTTTCGACCGGCGGCGCGCCTTCGGCCCATTCGCGCTCGACGTAGCCGAAGCGCAGCGGCGGTTCCCAGGCCGTGACTTCGCCGGTGGAGCTGCCGTTCGCACCGAAATCGAAATGCAATCGGCCGCCGACGTGCCCCGCGATCTCGCAGCGCGTGAACCACGCCGTGTAGCCGGGTCCCGTCGCGAGCACCCGCCAGAGTTCGTCGGCGGCAGCGGAAGCGGTGAATTCCATTTCTACCCACCGTCGATCGGTGCAAGGATCGTATTTGACGGGCATGACGTGCTCCTCTGCCGGGAACCGGACTCAGGTCAGCGTACCGGAGTAGTGTGCGCGCGGCCGGATCAAGCGGCCGTGTTCCTGTTGTTCGAGCGCGTGCGCCAGCCAACCCGCGAGCCGTCCCGCCGCGAACAGCACGAGCGCGGCGCCGACCGGAAGCCGGTGCAGGCGGCAGATCGCCGCGAGCGCGAGATCGAGATTCGGGCGCAGCCCGCTCAGCGCTTCGGCGCGCGCGATCAGCGCATCGATCGCGCGCAGCGCCGCGCTGCGCGCATGGCGGCCGCGCAGTCGCGACAGCAATTCCGTCGCGCGAGGATCGCCGTGCGGATACAACGCGTGGCCGAAGCCGGGCAGGTCGTCGCCGCGCTGCCAGCGCCGGTCGAGCGCATCGATACCGTCGCCGAGCAACGCGTACGCGCGCGCCGCCGCGCCGCCGTGGCGCGGTCCGGTCAGCGCGGCGAGTCCGCTGCAGACCGTCGCATGCAGGTGCGCGCCGGTCGAGGCGACGACACGCGCGGCGAACGCGGAGACGTTGAGCTCGTGTTCGGCACAGAGCACGAGCGTTGCGCGTACGAGGTCGGCGAAACGCAGGTCGCGCGGATGCCATGCGTCGGCGAGGACTTCGTGGACGGGCCGCGACGACGGCGGGCTGCCGATCAGCAGGGCCGCGTTCTGGCGGAGCAGCTGCGCCGCGGTTTCGCGGCGCGCAGGGGGGGAGGACGTGAAGGAATGACGCACGGACAGGCTCAGCAGCGGGATCGCCGCGAGCGCGCGTTCGAGCGGCGGTACGTTCGCATCGCCGATCAGCGATTCGACGCTCGCAGGCCAATCCGCGGCCGGGCTCGCCGCGAACGGATCCTCGCGCCCGCAGTCCCAGAGCGCGCGCGCAATGTCTTCGAGCGTCGCGCCGGCGTGCACGGCGGCGATCGCCGAACGGCCGCGGTAGTACGGACCGTCGGCACGGATCAGCGAGATCTGCGTGTCGAGCACGGGCAGGCCGCGGTCGAGGCTTTGCGCCGCGCCGCGCGCTGCGCCGCGTCCGGCCCGGCGATTCTGCGCGAGCCGTTCGACCTCGCGGCGCCGGTAATAGCGGCTGCGATGGTCCGGGCCCGGGCGTGACTGAAGCAGGCCGCGACTCACGTAGGCGTACAGCGTGGCCGCGCTGACACCGAGGAGGCGGCAGGCTTCGGCGGCAGGGATCAGGTCGGTATCCATGCGAACACGTTGATCGTATCGATCAAGATTGATCAATGCATTGCAGGATGCCAGATTGCGTCTCGTGCCGCGCGCTCCTCGCGCGCGCCGGTTGCGGTCGTCCGCGCGAGCTATGCTCGCGGACCGTGCCGTCTCCTCAGGCCAGCCTCTTCTCGCAGACGATCCCGCCAGCCATGAACACAGCCCATCGCAAGCCGCTCGCCGGCACGTCCCTCGACTATTTCGACGCGCGCGAAGCCGTCGACGCGATCCGTCCGGGCGCCTACGCCGGACTGCCGTACACCGCGCGCGTGCACGCGGAAAATCTCGTGCGCCGCGCCGATCCGGCGATTCTCTCCGCCTCGCTGACGCAGCTCGTCGAGCGTCGCCGCGACCGCGATTTCCCGTGGTTTCCCGCGCGCGTGGTCTGCCACGACATCCTCGGCCAGACCGCGCTCGTCGATCTCGCCGGCCTGCGCGATGCGATCGCCGACCAGGGCGGCGATCCGGCGAAGGTGAACCCGGTCGTGCCGGTGCAGCTCATCGTCGATCATTCGCTCGCGGTGGAATGCGGCGGCTACGACCCGAATGCGTTCGCGAAGAACCGCGCGATCGAAGACCGCCGCAACGAAGACCGGTTCCACTTCATCGACTGGACCAAGCGCGCGTTCAAGAACGTCGACGTGATTCCGCCGGGCAACGGGATCATGCATCAGATCAATCTGGAGAAGATGTCGCCGGTGATCCACGCCGACGGCGGCGTCGCGTATCCGGACACCTGCGTCGGCACCGACAGCCACACGCCGCACGTCGATGCGCTCGGCGTGATCGCGGTCGGCGTCGGCGGCCTCGAAGCCGAGAACGTGATGCTCGGCCGCGCGTCGTGGATGCGCCTGCCGGACATTATCGGCGTGGAACTCGCGGGCAGGCCGCAGCCCGGCATCACCGCGACCGACGTCGTGCTAGCGCTGACCGAATTCCTGCGCCAGTCGAAAGTCGTCGGCGCCTACCTCGAATTCCGCGGCGAGGGCGCGGCCGCGCTCGGTGTCGGCGACCGCGCGACGATTTCGAACATGGCACCCGAATACGGCGCGACCGCGGCGATGTTCTTCATCGACGACAAGACGCTCGACTACCTGCGCCTTACCGGCCGCGGCGACGAACAGGTGCGCCTCGTCGAAACCTATGCGAAGACCGCAGGTCTCTGGGCCGACGCGCTCGCGGGCGCGGAATACGAACGCACGCTGCACTTCGACCTGTCGACGGTCGTGCGCAACATGGCCGGCCCGTCGAATCCGCACAAGCGCCTGCCGACCTCGGCGCTGGCCGAGCGCGGCATCGCGGTCGGTCTCGAACAGGCGCGCGCGCAGGAAGCGCAGGGCCTGATGCCGGACGGCGCCGTCATCATCGCCGCGATCACGAGCTGCACGAACACGTCCAATCCGCGCAACGTGATCGCGGCCGCGCTGCTCGCGCGCAATGCGAATGCGCGAGGTCTCGTGCGCAAGCCCTGGGTCAAGACCTCGCTCGCGCCGGGCTCGCGCGCAGTGCAGCTGTATCTGGAACAGGCCGGGTTGCTGTCCGAGCTCGAAAAGCTCGGCTTCGGCATCGTCGCGTTCGCGTGCACGACCTGCAACGGCATGAGCGGCGCGCTCGATCCGGCGATCCAGCAGGAAATCATCGAGCGGGACCTGTATGCGACGGCGGTGCTCTCGGGCAATCGCAATTTCGACGGACGCATACACCCGTATGCGAAGCAGGCCTTCCTTGCGTCGCCGCCGCTCGTGATCGCGTACGCGATCGCCGGCACGATCCGCTTCGACATCGAGAAGGACGCGCTCGGCCACGCGGCCGACGGCACGCCGATCACGCTCAAGGATCTCTGGCCCAGCGATGCGGAGATCGACGCGATCGTCGCGAGCAGCGTGAAGCCGGAACAGTTCCGCGCGGTCTACGAACCGATG
>CAMLSI010000313.1 GCA_946482585.1 uncultured Lysobacteraceae bacterium | reverse complement strand
GAGCCTGATCGGCAGCAACCCGAACAACCGGATCGAGCGCGCCGGTCTCTACGACCAGTCCGGCATCAACAGCGTCGCAGGCATCTGCGGCGGCTATGTCGTGCTGTTCGGCGGCGCCGGCGCCTCGGCCATGAATCAGGCCTTCGCCGCGAGCTCAGGCCAGACACAGTGCATCTTTACCAATTTCCCTTCCGTCATGCCGATCTTCTCGCGGCCGTATACCGGCGCGCACGTGGGCAACGCGCAATCGTTCAATCACGATCCCTATCTGATCCCGCTGGACGTCAGCGAATTCGGCCAGACGCCGGGCACCTACGACGCCTGCTACATCGACAACCGCGGCCGCCGGCGCAGCGTCGGCAATCCGAACGCGAATCCGTCGACCTGCGGCGAAGACGGTTCCGGCGTCAACGAGCCGGCCGCGGACATTCCCGTGACGGGCTCGCGCTTCGCCGTCGCGATGGCGACGGGTCGCGTGATCATGGCCGTGCCGCGCCACGTGCCGCTGTTCGCCCCCCCGGGCAACGACCCGTACCAGCGCGAAGTGTTCGTGCGCCATCAGGTCGGATCCGGGCGCTACGCCGAGGTCTATACCGCGTACTACGCGCACATGCAGGACACCGCCGTGCGTCGCGGCCAGAACGTCGTCGCCGGCACGATCATCGGCCGGATCGGCACCACCGGCGCGTCGAGCGGCGATCATCTGCACCTGTCGGTGCATCGCCAGCGCAACCTGACCTATCGCGCCGGGTACGACTTCGACTTCTCGGGCGGCAATCGCATGGACCGCGATTCGAGCGTGTCGGCGATCGATCCCTGGGGCTGGCAGGCGCCCGCCGGCGCCGATCCCTGGGGCTGGCGCTTCCGCACGCATCCGCAGGGCAACACGCTGCTCGACGACGCCGGCAGCTTCAGCACCCATCTGTGGCGGGACGGCGAGGCGCCGACGCTGAACTGAGAGCAATCCGCCGGACTACGACGAAGCCGCCTTCGCCGCGAGCTGCGCGACACAGCTCGCGAGCGCGAGCGGCATCGCGGCGTGATTCGCGACGAACCAGGCGCGGATCGCCTTCTCGCCCTCGGGCAGCGCGAACGTGCCGATCGCCTCGACCTGGCGCGTCGTCAGCGGGTCGCCGGAATACAGCACGACGCTGTCGTCCGCGTCGCGGGCGCCGACCAGGAACGCGCGCCATTCGCCGCTGCGCAGCGCTTCGTCGATGCGCACGCCGCGCACGCCGAGGTGACGGCCGATCAGCGGAGCGAGCTGCGCTTTTGCCGCGTCGTCGATACCGCGCTCGATACCGGCGCAGGGATCGGCCGCAGCGGATTGTCCGGTCCAGAGCAATGACAGCAACAGTGCTTTCATCGAAGGTCTCCGCACGACGTGCCCTGCCGACGATCGCAGCAAAGCGTGCGCACGGGAAGTCCTTGCGGGCGGCATCGCCGGCGCGACCGGCTCAGGTGGCCAGCGCGACGATCGCGAGCGCGAGATGGAACCAGCCGACGCCGAGACCGACGAACAGCAGCAGCAACACGGCAAACTGCAGGTTCAGCGGTCCGAGCAGGGATTCGCGCAGATGCCCCGCCGCCTCCTCGACGACTCGGTCGCGCAGCTTCGCGAGATCGATGCCGCCACCGCCCTGCGCCGTGACTTCGGCGCGATAGGCGCTGAGCAGATAGGTCTCGACTTTGCCCTTGATCGTCGTGCGCAGCGTGCGCAGAACCCAGCCCGTGAAGCCGCGCCGGCCGTCCGCATCGTCGCCGAGCGCGCGACCGACGAGCGCCTTGAGCGTCGCCTCGGCCTGCGCCAGCGGCAGGTTGGCCAGCCGCGTGCCGACCTGCTGATCGAGCTGCGCGACCGTGGTGCCGACGATGCGGCCGATGAGACCCCACTGCGCCTCGAGCGCCAGCGTCGCGTGCGCGATGCCGCGTTGGAATCCGTGGGCGCCGAACGCGACGAAGCCGACCAGCGGAACCAGCAACATCACGACGTAGCGGCTGGCGCGCAACATCGCGACGGCGCCGCCGTCGAGCGAAGCCGGCCCCTCGAGCGTCGCGGCACCGAGCGCGAGCGAAACGGCGACCGCGAGCAGGCCGAGCAGCAGGCCGCCCAGCGCCCAGAGCGCCGCACGCAACGGCACGTGCCGCGCGACGATCAGCGCCGCATTGCCGGCGCCGCCGAGCAGTGAGGAGAGCAGGTTCGTTTCGACGTTTTCCGATGGCACAGACATGGCATTCCTTGAGAGGAAGTGGACGGCCGGCGCCGTCGTCGGCGGTACGCGAGAAGGCGCCGCATCGTAGCGTCGAGCACCGGCGGCGTCATCGCGTCGCCGTTGCCGTCCGTGCGCAGTGCCGCCGCGCCGCCGCGCCGTTTCGTGCGTGTCTTAGCGAGAGCGCCTGCAGCGCGGCTATGATCGGCGACTGATGCCGCCTCGGCCTGCAGTCCCGGTCGACCCACCGCCGCACGCCCGCGCGCCCCCAGGGAGATCCCGTGACCGCCACCGAACGCCCCAGCCCCGCCCCGGGTACGACCGCATGACGCCAACCTCGGCACGGGCGCTGAACCGGCGCGATGTCGGCACGATCGCGCGCGCGTTCCTGCCCGTCCCCTGGTACGGCAATCGTGCGCGTTACTACTACGTGCGCTCGAAGCTCGCGTCCGATCCGCTCTACGGCGGCATCGTCGAAGTGCTGCGCGACAGCCGGGCGCCGCTGCTCGACCTCGGCTGCGGTCTCGGCCTGCTCGCGCACACGCTGCGCCATGCCGGCCTGGCCCTGCCGTACCGCGGGGTCGACAACGACGCACGCAAGATCGCGCAGGCCGCTGCCGCGTCGACAGCGGCCGGACTCGCCGATACGCGGTTCGAAACGCTGGATCTGGCGACGAGCCTGCCCGAGCACCGCGGCAACGTCGCGTTGCTCGACGTATTGCAGTTCCTGCCGCCGCCGGCTCAGGAGCGGCTGCTCGATGCGGCGATCGCGATGCTGACGCCGGGTGCCCGCCTCGTGCTGCGCAGCGGCCTCGACGACGACAGCTGGCGCGCGCGCGTCACGCGCCGCGTGGACGAGTTTTCGCGCTGGGTGCGCTGGATGAACGCGGGGCCGACGCGCTATCCCGCACGCGACGCACTCGCACAACGGTTCGCCGCCGCCGGACTGCACACCGAATTCTCGCCGCTGTTCGGGCGAACCCCGTTCAACAACTGGCGCATCGTCGCGACGCGGCCCGGCTAGCCGACCGCCGGCGCACCCGGTGCCGCGGCATCATCGGGCGGCACGCAGGAATAGCCTTCGCGCGCGAGATGCACGAGCACCGCGTCGGCGATCGCGAGGTTGCGGCCATGCGGCGCACCTTCGTGCAGCAGCACGATCGCGCCGGGCCGCAGCCCCCGCGCGATGCGCGCGACCACGCGGCCCGGATCGGCCTCGCGCGCATCGAAGCCGCGCGCGCACCAGGCCACGCGCGTCAGGCCCAGCGGCTTCAATGCCGCGGCGACGAACGGATTGGCCATGCCCACGACGGCGCGGAACCAGCGCGGCGGACAGCCGGTCAGCGCGGTCAGCGTCTGCTGCGCCGACTCGATCTGCATGCGCATCGCGCGCGGCGGCAGCGCCCAGAACCACTTTTCCGGATGCGTCGCACTGTGATTGCCGATCTCGTGACCGCGCCGCACGATCTCGGCGACGAGCTGCGGCCGAGCCGCGGCCCGCTCGCCGACGAGAAAGAAACAGGCCCGGGCGCCGCGGCGATCGAGCAGGTCGAGCAGTGCGAGCGTGTCGTCCGACGGCCCGTCGTCGATCGTGAGCCAGACCGTGCGCGCCGATGCAGGCAGCCGCACGAGCACGGGACTCAACAGCCGCGACTGCGGCCAGAGCGTGGCCCAGAACAGCAGCGCCTGAGTACCCAGGATCAACGCGAGTCCGGCTGGCCAGCTGACGCAGGCGACGACGAGCGCGCCGCCGACCTGCGCGGCGGCGAACCAGACGAGCCAGGCCCAGGGACGGCGCGGCGGCCGCGCATGCACGGAAGACGATGCGACGGCAATGGACGACCCGGCGATGGCGCTGCTCCTGGCGACGCCGCGGCCGGCGTTCGCGCGCATCGTAGTGGCCGTCCGGGCGGCGCACAACGCGCGTCACCCGGCATGCGCCGCGCACGCTCGCGGCGATTCGCGGGAAAGCGTCGCGACGATGATGGCGTTATTTGTCCGCTCGCCGTCCTCTCCCGGCGTTTCGCGCCGACCGTGCGACGGCGAAGATGGCTTACCATCCCGCCACGGAGCAACGCCATGTCTCATTCCGATACCGCTCTCATCGTCATCGACGCGCAGGAATCGTTCCGCCATCGCCCGTACTGGAGCGATGCCGACAGTGCGGCGTATTTCGACCGCCAGCAGGCACTGATCGACGGCGCGCGGCGCGCGCAGATTCCGGTCGTGCAGATCTTCCATGTCGAGCCCGAAGGCGCGTTCTCGATCGCATCGGGATGGGTGAAGGCGCTCGCGCCACTGCGCGTCGAGGCCGACGCAGTGTTCCGGAAGACGCGCCACAGCGCACTCGTCGGCAGCGGCCTCGATGTCTGGTTGACCGAGCGCGGCATCCGGCGTCTGCTGATCAGCGGCATCCGCACCGAGCAATGCTGCGAAACGACGACACGCCACGCTTCCGATCTCGGCTACGCGGTGGACTTCGTCAGCGAAGCCACGCTGACCTTCGCGATGCGCGACGCGCGCGGCCGCGACTGGAGTCCCGCGGAGATCAAGGCGCGCACCGAACTCGTGCTCGATCAGCGTTTCGCGCACATCGTCACGGTGGAACAGGCACTCGCCGGTGCGGAGCGCCGCGCCGCATGAAAGCCGCGGCCGCCCGCATCGTGAGCGTGTGGGTGGTCGTGCCGCCGCGCTGCCTGCTGCTCGATCTCGCCGGCCCGGCCGAAGTGCTGCGCCGCGCGAATCTCGAGCAGGACGCGGTTCGCTTCGACCTCCGCTACGTCGCCGCGCGGCGACGCCTGCCGAGTTCGTCGGGACTGCGGCTCGATGCGCTCGAGGCGTTGCCCGCGCGGCTGCCGGACGATGCCGTGATCCTCGTCAGCGGCAGCGTCGACATCGTGCAGTTCGCGCCGGCGCCGCCGCGCCGCGAAGACGAAGCCGACGAAGCCCGCATCGTCGATTGGCTGCGAACCCGCCTGCGCGATTCGCATCAGCTGCTGTCGATCTGTTCCGGCGCGCTGCTCGCGGCGCGCGCGGGGCTGCTCGACGGTCGCGCCTGCACCACGCATTTCAGCTGCCTGGCAGCGCTGAAGCTGCTCGCGCCGAACGCGCGGGTCTGCGACAACCGCCTGTTCGTCGAGGACGGCAATTGCTGGACCAGCGCCGGTGTCACCGCGGGCGTCGATCTGCTGCTGCATTGGCTCTCGCGTCTCGCGGGACCGGCCTGCGCCGCCGCGGTCGCGCGCCAGCTCGTGATCTACCTGCGCCGCAGCGGCAGCGATCCGCAGCTTTCGCCGTGGCTCGAAGGGCGCAACCACATTCACCCGGCCGTGCACCGAGCGCAGGACGCGGTCGCCGCGGCGCCGCAGCAGGACTGGAGCCTCGCCGCGCTCGCGCGTCGCGCGAATACGAGTCCGCGCCACCTCTCGCGCCTGTTCAACGAACACGCCGGCATGAGCGTGCCCGACTACATCAATCGCCTGCGCGTGTCGCTGGCGCGCGAACTCTTGCAATCCACACCGCTCGACATGGAACGCGTCGCCGAACGCAGCGGCTTCGCGTCGGCGCGCCAGTTGCGCCGCGCCTGGGCGCGCAGTTTCGCGGCGCCGCCCCCCGGAGCGGGGGGCCGCGACGATTGAAACCGCCGCCGCGCACGGCGCGACGGCGGCACTCCGCAACGACTCTCTCTACGCTCAGTTCGGATCGAGCTGGCAGCAATACCCTTCGTCATGCGCCACGATTTCCTGCGTCTCGACCGCAGCCATCGCCTGCAGCACCTTGATCGGCGGCGTGAACGCCTGGTACGGCAGCTGCGTCGGCGACCAGCTGAAATCCCATTCGCGCACGCACTGATCCTTCTTGTTCGGATCGGTCTGCACGAGATAGAAGTCCTGCGCGTCGCCGCTCGCGTCCCAGTCGGTGAACGTGCTGCCGGCCATCACGAAACGGTCCCGCTTGTTGTCGATCGCCATCAGCGTCTCGCGCCTCGGGCTCTGCGTGCTGTAGCGGTACTGGCCGCCGACCGGACCGAGGTTCGCGTCGCTCGCGGTCAATGCGAAGCCGTCGCCCGCGGTATTCGTGCCGGCGATCGTGCCGGTCGCGACCACCGTCGGCGAGAGCGCGCCGGTGAACTGCGGCGATTCGACGACGTCGAATGCCGTCGCACCGTCGAGCAGATCGCGCCAGACCGACTGGGCGACCGGCACGCAGCCGCCCGCGTTGAAGCGGGTGAGATAGACCGACGGATTCGCCGCGGTCGCCGCCTGCGTCGCGCCGACGAGCACGCTCTCGTTGTTGAAATTGCCG
>CAMLSI010000312.1 GCA_946482585.1 uncultured Lysobacteraceae bacterium | reverse complement strand
GTCGGCCGCACGTGCGCAGAGCCATTGCGCGGCCTCGCCGCGCGGCACCTGGTGCACCCGGATGTCTTCGCCGGCGACGCCGCCGCCGTCATGCTCGCGCTCGAGATCCCAGGCGCGAACGAAGGCGATGGTTTCGGTACTCATGCCCGAGGAACTGGGGCCGTTGAGGTAGTAGTCGATGCGGCCGCAGCGATAGCCGGTTTCCTCGAGCAGTTCGCGCCGTGCCGCTTCGAGCGCGTGCTCGCCGTCATTGCCGGGATCGTCGCCGATGAGTCCGGCCGGCATCTCTATCGCGCGGGCGCGAATCGCTTCGCGCCATTGTTCGACGAACAGCACCTTCTCATCCGGCGTCACCGCGATGACGATGACGGCGCCGCCCGGGTTGGTGCGCTCGGCGTATTCCCAGCGGCCGCGACGGCACAGGCGCAGCCAGCTTCCGTTGAAAAGAATCTCGGTTTCGTCCATCGTTTGCTGTTCCCCGCGGCCGCGTGGCCGGAACCTATTCCGGTCCGCCGTGGTCTGTGGCCGGCCTCCTTTCGATATTCCGGACTTTCCGTATGAAAATTCAAGCCCTTGCCTGCGCCCTGCTGACGCTTTGCGGCATGTCGGCAGCCTATGCTGCCGAACCCGCCGCCAAGCCGGCGACGGCAGGCCCGACCAAGGAATCCGCCGTCGAAAAGAGCGCCGCAGCGCTGATTCGCGCCGCGGAAAACCTGACTGAACAGCAGATCAAGTCGACGACGAACCGCGAAGCGTTGTCGCGGCTCGCTCAGGTCTACAACGGTCGCGACCTGCAGCGTTTCACCTGGGCGATGCAGCGGCTGGTCGAGCTCTATCCGAACTCCGGCGCGCTGCGCCTGCAGCTCGCGGCGGTGTATGCGGGGCAGGGCGACAAGAGTTCGACCTACGACACGCTGCTCAAGATGCAGAACCTCGGCTTCGCGTATTCGATCGGCAACGATCCGCGCTTCGAGAAAGTCCGCGGCACCAAGGTCTGGGACTATGCCGTCGCGAATCTCGATGCGAACGCGCGTCCGTTCGGTGAAGGCAAGGTCGCGTTCCAGTTGCCCGCCGGTGATCGACTGCTCGAGGCCATGGCCTGGGACGGCAAGCGTAAGCAATTGCTCATCGGCAGCGCGCGCGAAGGCGCGATCTATCGCGCCGACAAGGACGGCAAGCTCACCGATTTCATCAAGCCGGATGCGGCGTCGGGTCTCTACAGCGTGCTCGACCTGAAGGTCGACGCGGCCAACGACGTGCTCTGGGTCGCGAGCTACGGCGCACCGGTCTACAAGTCGTACTCGGCCGACATGGTCGACAAGTCGTATCTGCTGAAGTACAGCCTGGCCAGCGGCAAGCTGCTCGGCAAGTACGCGATCGACGACAAGACCGGTCATCTGTTCGCCTACGTCGCGGTCGCCGACGACGGACGCGCCTACGTCGCCGATCCGGCGCGTCGCGAGATCTACAAACTCGACGGCGAAAAGCTCGTGCTCGTGACGAACAACCAGGTGCTGACTGGCATCAGCGGACTCGCCGTATCGAACGACGGCCGCACGCTGTACTTCGCCGATCCCGCCCTGGGTCTGTTCGGCGTCGATCTGTCGACGAGCAAGGCATTCGGTGTCGGCCATTCGCCCGACAGCCTCGTCGTCGGCGGCGTGTCCTCGCTGTTCTGGTACGACGGCAGCCTGATCATCGTGCAGGACAACATGGTCCCGCAGCGCGTCATGCGTCTGAAGCTCGACAAGACCGGTCGCAGCGTAATCTCGGCGATGCCGCTCGATGCGGCGAAGCCGGAATTCACCTTGCTCGGCAACGGTGCCGTCGCGGGTGACGATTTCTATTTCGTCGCCAACAGCCAGCGCGAGCTGTATGACAGCCACGGCGTTCTCTCCGACGAAAAAGCACTGCAGCCAGTAAAGGTATACAAGAGCAATCTGCGGTTCGCCTGGGACCAGCCCGGCATCTCCGCGGCGCTGAAGCCGATTCCGACCGCGAACGACGCGAAAGTTCGCTTCGAGAACCCGAAGACACCGCCGGCCGAAACGCCGAAGAGCGGCGACAAGTAAGCCGCGTCGACCAAACGGCATCGATCGGGCCGCGCAGGCGGCCCAATCGCCTTTCAGGCCAGTGCGCGGATGCGCGAACGCGTCAGCGGGCCGAAGCGCAGCTGTTCCAGCAGTCCTTCGACATCGGCGAGATCCGGTTTGCCGCGTTCGAAGCTCGCCGCCTCGAGCGGCACCGGGCAATCGCAGGCGATGCCCGTGAGGCTGCGGCTCAGGCGCGCGAGCGCCGCGCCGGCCTTGAGCTTGGCGTAGGCGGCGGCCGCGCCACGGAAGCGCAGGAACGGGATTTCCTCGATGCGGGCGTAGATCGCGTCGAGGCTGCCGAAATGGGCGAGCAGCGTGGCCGCCGTTTTCGCGCCGATGCCGGCGACGCCCGGAATGTTGTCGACCGCATCGCCGGTCAGGGCGAGGTAGTCGGCGACCTGGTGCGGATGCACGCCGAGGCGCTCCTTCACGCCGGCACTGTTCCAGCTCTGATTCTTGGAAAAATCCCAGATTTCATCATGCTCGCCGACGAGCTGGCCGAAGTCCTTGTCGGCCGACACGATCACGGCACGGAACTGCTGCGGACGCAGCGCATGCACGACGCTGCCGATCAGGTCGTCCGCTTCGAAGCTCATGTCCGACAGCACGCGCAGGCCCAGCGCCGCGGCGATGCGCTGGCAATAGCCGAACTGCACTTTGAGTTCTTCCGGCGGCAGTTCGCGGTTGGCTTTGTATTCGGGATAGATGGCGTTGCGGAACGAACTCGTCAGCGATTCGTCGAACGCGACGCCGCAGTGCGAAGGCTTTGCGCGCTCCAGAAGATCGAGCAGGAAACGCGTGAAGCCGTAGACCGCGTTGACCGGACGTCCGTCGACGTCGAAGAACTCCGGCGGCACCGAGTGCCAGGCGCGGAAGACGTAGAGGCTCGCGTCGACGAGATGGATGGTGTCGCGGCTCACGTCAGCCCTGCCATTCGCTGACGAGTTCGGCGACGTCGGGACGCAGGCGTTCCGGTGCCGGTTCGCGCGATGTGCCGATGTGGATGAAGCCGACGACGCGTTCGTCGTCCTTCACGCCGAGCGCCGTGCGGATGGTCGGATCGTAGGCGGCCCAGCCGGTCAGCCACTGCGCCCCGTAGCCGAGCTGCTGCGCGCCGAGCAGCAGGTTGTAGGCGACGCAGCCGGCCGAGAGCAGCTGTTCCTGCGCGGGCACCTTGGAATTCGTCTCGTCGATGCGCGCGATCACGGTCACGATCAGCGGCGCGAAGTTGAAGCGTTCGCGATCCTTGTCGACGACTGCCGGCGCGGCGTCCGGGTTGTTCGCGAGCGTCGTGCGCGCGAGCAGTTCGCCGAGGCGCCGCCTCGCGTCGCCGCGGATCAGCAGGACGCGCCAGGGTACGAGCTTGCCGTGATCGGGCACGCGGACGGCGGCCTGCAGCAATGCCTGCAGTTCGGCTGCGTCGGGACCGGGTTCGCCGAGCTGGCGCGAAGGAACGGAGCGGCGATCGTTGAGGAATTTCAGGGCGGACACGTAAGACCTCTGCAGCGGAAGGGTAGTGGTGCGACCACGGCGGGCAGTTCGCGCCGGCGGGCCGACGGCCCTGCCTCGCCGTCTGCGCGGGGCGCGACCGCGCGCCGCATGCGATAGACGCCGCCGCGCGCGAGCGCGTTTCGATCGCACATAGGGAGATTCGCCATAAGAATGCCGCAGTCTAGCAAGGCCGCTTACCACGGATACATTCATGGGCTAGGATGCCCGGGCTTGGTCCCGGGGAGTGCCACATGGCGGTGAATGTCGCGGTAGTGCGCGAGACGAATTCCAACGAGCGCAGGGTTGCCCTGACGCCGGAAGTCGCGAAGAAGCTCAAGGGCAAGGGAGCGTCCGTGCTGGTGCAGAGCGGCGCCGGCCAGCCCGCGAGCTTTCCGGATGCCGCATACAAGGACGTCGAGGTCGTCGCCGATGCGTCCGCGACGCTCGCGCGCGCCGACGTGCTGTTCAAGGTGCAGCCGCCGACGCTCGAGGAAATCGCGCAATTGCGCGAAGGCAGCGTCGTCGTCAGCCTGCTGCAGCCGCATCTCGCGCCGGAGCGCACGCGTGCGCTGCGCGATCGCAAGATCACCGCGTTCGCGATGGAGCTGCTGCCGCGAACGACGCGCGCGCAGGCCATGGACGTGTTGTCCTCGCAGGCCGGCGTGGCGGGCTACAAGGCCGTGCTGATCGCGGCCGAGGCCTCGCCGAAGTTCTTTCCGATGCTGACCACGGCGGCCGGAACGATCCGTCCGTCCAAGGTGCTCATCGTCGGTGCCGGCGTCGCCGGCCTGCAGGCGATCGCGACGGCGCGCCGCCTCGGCGCCCAGGTCGAAGGATTCGACGTGCGTCCGGAAACCAAGGAACAGATCGAGTCGCTCGGCGCGAAATTCCTCGACCTCGGCGTCAGCGCCGCCGGCAGCGGCGGCTATGCGCGCGAGCTCACGGCCGAGGAGCGCGAGCAGCAGCAGAAGGCGTTGGCCGAACACCTCAAGGGCATCGACGTCGTCGTGACGACGGCCGCGGTGCCGGGCCGCAAGGCGCCGCGCATCATCAGCGGAGCCATGGTCGAAGGCATGAAGGCCGGTGCCGTCATCGTCGACATCGCCGCGGAAACCGGCGGCAACGTGGAAGGTGCGGAGGCCGGCAAGACTGTCACGACGGCCAACGGCGTGACCATCATCGGTCCGGTCAATCTCGCCGCGAGCGCGCCGATCCACGCGAGCGAGATGTATGCGCGCAACCTGTTCAACTTCATCGAACTCAGCCTCAAGGACGGCGCGCTGACTCTCGACTGGGACGACGAGCTCATTGCCAAGACCTGCCTGACCCATGCGGGCGAGATCAGGCACGAGCCGACGCGGCAGTCGGTCGACGGCGCATGATCCGCGCCGCCGCAACAGCGTTGCCGGCGACTGCCGGAACCACGAGCCACGCGCATCCGGGGAATCGACATGATCAGCGGTGAAATCGCCCTCTATCTCTTCATGCTGGCCGCGTTCACGGGCCACGAAATCATCAGTCGCGTACCGGTGATCCTGCATACGCCGCTGATGTCCGGCTCCAACTTCGTGCACGGCATCGTGCTCGTCGGCGCGATGATCACGCTCGGCGAGGCGACCACGGTCACGCAGCAGGTGATCGGATTCATCGGCGTGTTCCTCGGCGCCGGCAACGCGGCCGGCGGCTACGTGGTGACCGAGCGCATGCTGGAAATGTTCAAGTCGAGCAAGAAGGAAGGAGCGAAGTAATGGACAAGGCGACGCTGCTGCACTACGTCGTACAGGCCAGCTATTTCGCGGCCGCCGTGCTGTTCATCATGGGCATCAAGCGCATGTCGTCGCCGGTGACCGCGCGCAGCGGCATCCAGTGGGCCGGCGTCGGCATGCTCGTCGCGACGATCGCGACGTTCTTCCACGGCAACGTCAGCGCGGGACTGGGCGAAGGCCTGCAGCCGCAGACGATGACGAACATCCTGCTGATGGTGCTCGCGATCGGCGTGAGCACCGCATTCGCGTGGATCTCGGGCAAGAAGGTCGCGATGACCGACATGCCGCAGATGGTCGCGCTCTACAACGGCATGGGCGGCGGTTCGGCCGCGGCGATCGGCGCGGCGGCACTGATCGGCGCCGCGAGCGGCAGCAATCATCACGCGCTCGGCCATGCGCAGATCGCGCTCGCCGTGATCGGCGCGCTGATCGGCTCGATCTCGTTCACGGGATCGCTGATCGCGTTCGCGAAGCTGCAGGGCTGGATGGACAAGACTTTCCGTTTCGGCGGCCAGCAGGTCGTCAACGGCCTGTTCTTCCTCGCCGCGGTAGCGCTCGGCGCGGCGCTGCTGTTCAAGCTCGACACGACCATCGTCATCGCGTTCTTCGCAGCGTCGCTGCTGTTCGGCGTGCTCATGACCCTGCCGATCGGCGGCGCCGACATGCCGGTCGTGATCTCGCTGTACAACGCGTTCACCGGCCTCGCAGTCGCGTTCGAAGGTTACGTGCAGGGCAACGTCGCGCTGATCATCGCCGGCACCGTCGTCGGCGCTGCGGGCACCTTGCTCACACGCCTCATGGCCAAGGCCATGAACCGCTCGATCAGCAACGTGCTGTTCTCGAATTTCGGCGGCGGCGGCGGAGCGGCCAGCGAAATCGCGGGTTCGCAGAAACCGATCGAGGCAGCCGATGCGGCCTCGCTGCTGTACATGGCCGAGAAAGTCATCATCGTGCCGGGCTACGGCATGGCCGTTGCGCAGGCGCAGCACAAGATCTGGGAACTGTCGCAGCAGCTCATCAAGCGCGACAAGCAGGTGAAGTTCGCGATCCATCCGGTCGCGGGCCGCATGCCGGGCCACATGAACGTGCTGCTGGCCGAGGCCAACGTGCCCTACGACGAGGTGTTCGAACTGGAGGACATCAACGCCGAGTTCGCCAGCTGCGACGTCGCCTTCGTCATCGGCG
>CAMLSI010000311.1 GCA_946482585.1 uncultured Lysobacteraceae bacterium | reverse complement strand
GAGCACGTGGCGGCGCAGCACCTCGGGCGTGATGTCGTCGGCGGCATAGATCGAGCGCCAGATAGGTTGCGCGGCGAGCGGAAACACGGTGAGCCCGATCAGCGAGACCATGAGCAGCCGCGGCTCGATATCGCGGTTGAGGCGGCCCTCGGCCTGCGCGTGTGCGACGAGATCGCGTACGCGATGCGCCACGAGCGGCGCGACGCGCTCGATCAGGCGCTTGCGCAACTGGCCGCCTTCGTTGAGCACTTCCCGCAGCCACAGCTGCGGAAACCAGGGGTTGGCCGAGAGCAGTTCGAGGATCGCGCCGACGAAGGCCTCGAGCCCGGCGCGCAGATCGCCGCCGGCGGCGGCGAGGCGCTGCCCCAGCGACGCGGACAAGGGCTGCAGTTTTTCGTCGACGAGCGCGTCGACCAGCTTGTCTTTGCTGCCGAAGTAGTAGTGCAGCAGCGCCGGTGTCACGCGCGCCTTGCGCGCGATCTGCGACAGCGGCGTCGCGGCGATGCCGTGCTCGGCGAACAGTTTCAGCGCGACCTCGAGCAGGTGCGCGCGCGCGTCGGCGTCGCGCCCGGGGCCGGTGCTGCCGGCCGGGCGTCCGCGGCGGCGCGGGGCGGCGGGTTTCGTGGGGGTGGGGAGCTTCGGCATGGCGCGCAATTTAATTGATGATTAATTTAATTTCAAGGGCGGCGACAATCTGCCGCGGCCGGCGCTGCGGCTTTCCCGCGACAATCACGGTGACTTTCTTTCCCGGGATGGGACATGCGGTGACACGCTTCGTGGTGTTGCCCGGACTCGACGGCACCGGCGAGTTGCTGCGCGAGTTTGCGACGGCGCTGAGTGCGCTCGGCAGCGTCGACGTGCTCCCGTATCCCGCCGACCGCGCGCTTGGCTACGCCGCGCTCTGCGACGAACTCGCGGCGGACGCGCGCATCGACGGCGACTGCGTGGTCGTCGCCGAATCCTTCGCAGGGCCGCTCGGTATCGCGCTCGCCGCCAGAGCAAGGCAACCGCCGCGCGCACTCGTGTTGTCGGCCTCGTTCGCGGTCTGCCCGTTGCCATGGCTGCGCCGTCTCGCGCCGATGACGCACTGGCTGCCGGTGCATGCCATTCCGCGCGTGCTGTCGAATGTGCTGTTGCTCGGACCCTGGGCGACGCCGGACCGGTCGAGGCGGCTCGATGCGGCATTGCGGCGCGTGTCGGCACCCGTGCTGCGCGCGCGCCTGCGCGCTGCGCTCGAGGTGGACTGGCGGCACGAACTGCACGCGCTGCGCAGCCGCGTGCTGTACCTGCAGGCAACCGCCGACCGGGTGATTCCGGCCTATGCCGCGCGCTGCATCGCCGCGGAGCGGCCGGACCTCGTCCGTGCGCGTATCGCCGCACCGCATTTCCTGCTGCAGGCCGCGGCGTCGCCGGCCGTAGCCGCCATCGCGCGATTCCTCGGCGAGGAGGCCTGAGCATTCCCGTCGTCGCGACGATCTGCGAAGCTCGGCGCTTCATCTCCCGTGCGCCCATGACCGCTTCGTCCTATCTCGCCGTCGCTCTCTGCTCACTTGCGTTCGCACTCGCGCTCGCCTTTCGCCGTCATCGCGCGGCGCAGTTGCTCGCGGCATCGACGCTCGCCGTCATCGCGCTGTCATCGCTGCCGGATGCCGGTCTCGTCGCCGAACGCGCTCACGACGCGGCCGTGATGTTCCTGCCGGGTTGCTGGCTGCTGGCGCTGTTGCTGCCGGAACCGCCGTTGCGCTCGCGGCGCATGCTCGCGTTCACGGCGGCGCTCGCTGTTGCGGCCTGGCTGACCGTGATGACGCCGGCACATGTCTGGGACGCGCTGCAGCGCCTGTTGCCGTTCGGCGCATTGCCGTGGCGGCCGTGGCGCGTCGCGCTCGCGCTGAATCTCGTCGCGGTCGCGGTGGCGGCGGTGCAGTGGATGTTCTCGCGGCGGCCGCTCGACGCGGCGATCGTGCTCGCCCTGCTGCTCGGCGCCGGCGGCTGGCTGCAGCTCGCCGGTCTCGACCTGCGCGCGTGGCTGCTCGCCGGCGCCGCGACGCTCGGCGTCGGCGTGGTCCACTCGTCCTGGCGGCTTGCGTTCCTCGACGCGCTGACCGGATTGCCGAACCGGCGCGCGCTCGATGAAACGCTCGCGCGGCTGTCGGGCGACTACGCCCTGGCCATGGTCGACGTAGACCATTTCAAGCAGTTCAACGACAGGCATGGCCACGACGCCGGCGACCGCGTGCTCGCCGCCGTCGCCCGCAGCCTTGCGCAGACGCGCGCGGCGCAGGCGTTCCGTTTCGGCGGCGAGGAATTCTGCCTGCTGTTTCGGCGCCCCGAAGTCGCGAAGGCCGCGTGCGAGGAGGCGCGCGTCGCGATCGAGGCCATGCGGGTGACCCTGCCGCGCAAGCCCGCCGCGGCGAAAGCGGGCAAAGCGGCCAAGGCGACCAGGGCCGCGAAGCCACCCAGGCACGCGCCGGCCGTGCAGGTCACGGCGAGCATCGGCGTTGCGCAACGCGGCACGACGCGGCGTGCCGTCGACGAGGTGCTCAAGGCGGCCGATCAGTGTCTCTACAGGGCCAAGGACAAGGGCCGCAATCAGGTCGTCGCGGCGGTCTGAGCCGGCGTGGCCCGCGCGCTTGACGATCCGCACGGCGGGCAGTCAGGTGCGCCGGCGGGCGTGCCATCGATGCCAATGGATGTCGGCGCTCAGGAAGCGCGTAAAGTCGGGATAGCGCTCTCTCGGCCGGTGCGATTCGCTGGCGTAGATCAGCGGGTCGGGCGTCCAGAATTGCAGCGGATAGCGGTCGTCGCCGTCCGCGGGCTCGTTGGTGTCGAGGCACCAGTGTCTGTCGTCGTGCTCGTTGGTGACGATGACGAAGCCGCGCGGCACGCGCCGCGTACGGCGGCGGCGACGCCAGTGGCTGTTGATGCGGATGATGTGCAGCGGCGAATCGTAGTCGGTGCCCAGACTCGCGAAGCGCCGGCCGAAGTGCCGGCTCCCGCGTGCCAGCGCGATCAGCAGCGGCGGCAGCGCGATGCCGAAATGGGCCTCGACGCGGGACAGGCTCGCTGCCGTGGGCTTCGGGCAATGCGGGCACCAGAGGCCCGGGTCCAGCGCGTCGAATTCCCTCACGAAGCGCAACGATTCGGTATCCATTTCCCTGCTCCGCCAGGAAAGCGCCGCGGCGTTTCACCGCCGCGGCGTCCGTTCACACGTCTATCGCCTCGATCTGCGCGGTCCAGTCCTGCGCTCCGCTTGCCGCCGTCGCGAGCAGGTCGAATACGGCATCGCTGAAGCCGCCGATGTGCAGTACGCGATCGCCGGCCCTGGTCTGGCTCGTCATGTACGGCTGCAGATCGATGCAGACCAGCCGTGCATTCGGGTTGCGCGCTCGCAGTTTGGCCCATTCGCGCATCGTCGCCGTCGCTGCGCCGCGCTGCGTGTCGCTCCAGGACTCATTGTCGGAAACGACCAGCAGCGTCTCGACGTGGGCGCGCTCGTGGTTGAGCTGCTTCAGCGGCGCGCTGACCGCCGTGCCGCCGCCGCAGAGCGCGGCGAGACGCTGTGCCTGCGTGATGATGCTGTCGCGCGGATTCGATACGTGCGCGTGCACCTGCGTGTCGAACGGCAGCACGCGTGCGGCCGGATTCTTGCGCTGGATGCAGGCGGCGATCAGTGCGGCCACGTCGACGCAGCGCACCGCGGTCGTCGCGCCGTAGCGAAATCCGGTCACGGGCGAGGCCATCGAACCCGACACGTCGATCGCGACGACGACGTTGCCCGGCAGCTGCGGCACGTTGTCGGTCGCGACTTCCATCGCATCCTGCAACGCGTCGCGGATCGCCTGCGGCAGCGCGTCGCCGGTCGCGTTCCAGGCCGCGAGCAACTGATACGGCATGGCGCGCGCGTTGCGGATACGTGCGGGATCGCGCAGCGTTGCCGCGAGTCGCGCGGTCAGTGCGACATCGCGGAACACGTCGTTGCGCTGCAGCGTGTTGAGGTTCATGCGCAGCGCCTGCCACGACAGGCGACATGCCACCGTCTTCCACTCGCCCTTGCTCAACGACGACGCCAAGTACTGGAAATGGATCTCCGGAACATCGACGATGTCGCCGCGCTTGAACGCCTCGAAAGCCTGCAGCACGGGCGGCAGTTGCTCATGCGCATACGGCTTGCCGAGCAGCCACGCGTACAGCGCTTCGCGCTGCACATCCTGCGGCTTCGGATGGACCATGCGCACGATATCGGCGAGCGACGGTCGCTGGCCGACCGCGGCGTTCAGCACCTGATCGATGCTCGCGTGCTCCAGCCACTGCTGCACCAGGCGCTTCGGCCGCGTGCCGAGCGATTTGCGGCCGACCGTGCCGCTGCGCAGGATCTGCACGAAATTGCGCAGCATGCGGCCGTTGTCGATGACGCGATCGAACACGCGCGCACAGAGCGCCCCGTCATGCTGAGCGAGCCAGGCGAGCAGCAACGCCGGCATGTCTTTCATGTGCCCGCGGCGGCGCGCATGGATCGCGGTCTTCGCAACGAACGCGACCGGCACCTGCGCGCAGAGGGCGAGCACCTGGTCGAGCTGCGTCGTCGCGTCGGCGTAGTACACATCGTTCAGGCAGCCCGTCGCCGCATACAGCGCGAGCGCGTCCTTGGGCGCGCGCACGTAGGCGAGGCCGCCCGCTTCGTTGCGGGCATCGGCCGCGGGCAAGGCCGCGCCGCGTCGGCCGGCGAAAAGTTGGATGTTGGCCATGTCGTTCTCCCGTTGTGGCGGGCAGGTATGGCAATCGCTGTGCCAGCAGAGCTCGTTCGGGAAAACTGGTTTGCAGGCAAGCAGTTGGCTCGCGGCGACGCGAATGCGGGCGGATTGCGTTCCGATAGCTTCTATACAGTCGTCTCGTCGATCTATCGCAGTGGATATGGTGACCGGGAGCGGATCGATCCGTTGGGGGGAACGCTCGCCGGTGCCCGTCCAAGCAGGAGGCGAGCGCAGGGCGGCGGGGCGATGCGTGTCGACCGTCGGCGCGTTCGAACTTGCAGATTCGCAAGGGAGACAGGGGCATGGGGAGAGTCATCGTTGCGGCGCTGTTGCTGTTCTGCGCAACGGCGCGAGCCGGTTTATTCGACGACCCGGAATTCGGCAACGCCGGCTACGTCGACATCGATCTCGGCGGTTCGCAGTTCCTCTACAACCCGCCGGAACTCGTCGTGCTGCCGGACCGGCGCATCGTCGCGGCGGTCGTGCTGAACGAGCTCCCGCTGCAGCGGCCGGCCCTGAAGGTCGTACGGCTGCTGCCCGGCGGCGGCCTCGACCCGGCGTTCGGCGTCGACGGCGTCGCGACGAGCGTGCTCGCGGTACAGGCCGTCGACTGGGCCTATACGACCGCGCTCGCACCGCTCGCCGACGGCCGTCTGTTCGTGCTCGGCTACACCATGCGCAGCGAGAATCCGCCGGACGGATCGGGGACGATCTATCACCAGATGGCTCATCTCGTGCGGCTGCAGAGCGACGGCCGCATCGATCCGGGATTCAACGGCGGAACGCCGTGGACGGGGGATGCCGTGCTGAGCGGCGCGATCCTTCTGCCGCAAGGCGACGGCGTGACGCTGGTGGCGATGAGCGGCTACTGCTGCAGCGGTGCGAACGGCTTCGAGGCGCGGCGCCTGCGTGCCGACGGGACGCTCGATCCTGCGTTCGGCATCGGTGGCGTGCTCAGTGGTTCGCCGACCGACAGCAACAGCGTAGGTGTCGTGGGTCTGCCCGGCGGCGGACTCCAGATCCTGAACTATGTGCGTCCGACGTCGGCGCGGCCGCCGCGCAACTACTGGCGGCGCTATCGTGCGGACGGCAGTGTCGACACGGCCTACGGCAACGGCGGCGTGCAGGAGATTGCGGTGACGGAGACCTACGGTATGACGCGCCTGCATCAGCTCGGCGATGGCACGCACCTCGGTCTGGCCGGCGGCTGCGCGATGCGTTGGTTCGATGCGGAGGGACGCGTGCTGAGCGCGCTGCCGGGGTGCGCGGTGACGGTGCCGGGGACCAACGCCCGCGTGCAGCGCTACGGCGAAAAGTGGCTGTTCAGCGGCGAGGAGCGCTTCGGCGGCGTGCCGCCGCCGAGCGATGGCACCTATTTGCACGTGACCGACCGAGCCGGCCGCGTCGACGCGGCGTTCGCGGCGCCGCAGGGGCTGCGCTGGCGTCCGCCGGACGCACCGAACGCCAGCTATGCGGTGGCGGCCGACGGCGATGCGCGGGTCGTGATTGCGCGCGGCGCCGCCAGCGGCATCCGCGTCCGGCGCTATCGCGATCTGCGTGGAGCCGATCCGCTCGCCGAGCCCGTGCCGGCGCTCGCGCCGGCGGTCCTCGCCGCGCTGGGTCTGGGCCTGCTGCTGCTCGCGCGGCGCCACCTGCGCGCCGTCTAGCCCAGTTCGCTTGGTCGCGGGCTACGCCGGCCGTCCCGCATCCGGCCGGAGGACATCCGCCGCGGCTTCTGGCCTATAATCCGCGGCCCACGACCGCGCGCCGGTCGTCGCGCGGCTTGCGGTCGCGTACCGGAT
>CAMLSI010000310.1 GCA_946482585.1 uncultured Lysobacteraceae bacterium | reverse complement strand
TCACGTCCGGAATGCGTTCGGTATAGACCACGGCCATCGGCTTGCCGACGTTCTGCATCGTGAAGTCGAGCATGCGCTGGCCGCCGGCCGTGTTCAGCTTGATCGATACCGCCGGCGTGCCGCTCGTCGGATCCGGCAGTGCCGTAGCGTTCACGAGATCGGCACCGCTCGCGATGACTTTCTTCTTGAGCAGAACCGGCGCGCCGCTGCCGCGCCAGTAGTAGATCTTCGCATCCGGCGGTACCGGCGAGTTCGCGCTGAGCTGCATCGCATCGATGCTCTGGTCGACGGCGCGGTATTCGAGCGTCGCGGTTGCGCCGATGACCTTTTTCGCTGCGGCCGTGTCCTGCACGCCGGGCAGTTCGATCACGATGCGCGATTCGCCCTGCTGCGCGACGAGCGGCTCGGATACACCGAGTTCGTTGACGCGATTGCGCAGCGTGCCGAGGTTCTGCTTGATCGTGTTGGACGAGATCTCGCGGATCTTCGCTTCGCTGACCTTCGCGATCAGCGAGAAGCCGCTGTCGCTCTCATTGCCGTTGCTGAGCTGCAGTTCCGGCGCCACGCGGCCGATCTCGACGACCAGGCGGTCACGGTCTTCGGCGCTGCGCGTGATCGCGACGATGCCCTGCGCGCTGCGGCTCGCGGTGACACCCGGGATCTTCTTCTCGCGTGCGACGCTGCGGATTTCTTCGGCGTAATGCGTTTCCTGCTTTTCGAGCACCGCCTTCTGGTCGACTTCGAGCAGGAAGTGCACGCCGCCCTGCAGGTCGAGGCCGAGCGGCATCGAACGCGCATAGATCGATTCGAGCCAGCCCGGCACGGTGGACGCGAGATTCAGGGCGACGACGTAGCTCTCGCCGAGCTCGGCGCGCAGCACGTCGGAGCCCTTGGTCTGAACGGTGGTGTCCGGGAAGCGCACGAGCAGGCGTTCGCCTTCGATGCCGATCGACTCGAAGTCGATCTTCTGCGTCTCCAGCAGGCCCTGCACTTTTTCCTTGAACGCCGTGTCGACCGTGAAACCGCGGTTGGCCGAGATCTGCACCGCCGGCTCCTTCGGGAACAGGTTGGGCAGCGCGTAGAGGAATCCGAACAGCAGCGCCACGGCAACCAGCGCGTACTTCCAGCGGGGGAACTCGTTCATGCCATGAATCCCAGGTTGATCCAGCGTGGCGGACGCATGCCGCGCACGTGTCGACGTAATCGGAAAAACGAACGGCGCCGGGATCGCCGGCGCCGCGGGGTCAAGCGGACTTCAACGTGCCCTTCGGCAGCACGGCCGTGATCGCCTGCTTCTGCAGCTTGACCACGACGTTCGGCGCGATCTCGACGCTGACGTAGGACTCGCTGATCTCGGTGATCGTTCCGAGCATGCCGGTCGAAGTCGCGACTTCGTCGCCCTTGGCCAGCGCCGCGACCATCGCGCGCTGTTCCTTGGCGCGCTTCATCTGCGGGCGGATCAGCATGAAATAGAAGATCGCGAACATCGCGATCATCATCAGAATCGAGCTCATTCCGCCGCCCTGGGGCGCCGCACCCGGCGCGGCCTGGGCCTGCGCCGTCGAAATCAGAAAGTCCATGGTGTTCTCGCTGGTTGGAGCCGGGCCGTGATCTGCCCAGTCTTGCAAAGTCGCGCAGTATGCCATGCGGCCCGACCCCGCGCACCGCAAGGCGTGGTGGCTGAGCCCGCCCGGTTCAAGGCCGGGGCCGCAGCCGCCTACAATCCCCGCCATGTCCCTGCACCGCATCCACGGCGGCCTCGCGACCGCCGCATTGCCGCGCGCGGACGCACCGGCCGCCATACGCCTCTGTCCGTTGCCCGCGCGACTGTACCTGCCGCTGGTCGACGCCGACGGCAGCGCACTGTACCGACGCGTGAGCCCGGGCCAGACGGTGCGCCGCGGCGAGGCACTGGCCCATGCGGCCGATGCGCTGGCGACCGTGCTCCCGGCGCCGACCTCCGGCCGGGTCGTCGCGATCGAAGACCGCACGCTCGCACGGACCGACGGGCGTGTCGCGCCGCATCTCGTCGTCGAGCCCGACGGGCGCGACGAGTCGGTCGCGCTGCCGGCGCTGCCTGGCGGAATAAGGGCCGATCCGCTCGCGCTGCGCCGCCGCCTGGCCGAGGCCGGCGTGGTCGGCCTCGGCGGCGCCGGATTCGCCACCGCGCAGAAACTCGCGCGGCCCGTCGCGACCCTGATCGTCAACGGCGCCGAATGCGAGCCCTACATCGGCTGCGACGAGGCGCTGCTGCGCGAACGTGCCGGCGACGTCGTCGCCGGAGCCGCGGTGCTCGCCCGCATCGCGGGCGCGACGCAGGTGTTCATCGCGCTCGAAGACCGCATGACCGACGCCGCCGACGCCGTGCGCGCCGCGCTCGCGGATTTTCCGGCGGTCACGCTCGCGCTCGTGCCGACGGTCTACCCGCAGGGCGGCGAACGGCAATTGATCCAGGTGTTGTGCGGACGCGAAGTGCCTGCGGGCAGCTGGCCCGTCGACGTCGGCATCGCCGTGCAGAACGTCGCGACTGCGGCCGCGGCCTGGCGCGCGGTCGCGCGCGGCGAAGCCGTGACCACGCGGCTCGTCAGCGTGGCCGGCCGCGGCGCGGCCGGCGGCGGCGTGTTCGACGTCCGTGTCGGCACGACGATCGCAGCGCTGATCGAGGCCGCCGGCGGCTATGCGGCCGACGCGGCCCGGCTGGTTCTCGGCGGCCCGCTCATGGGCATCTCGCTGCCGCATGACGAGATCGCGCTGACGCGCACGAGCAACGCGATTCTCGTGCTCGGCGCCGACGACGTACGTGCGCGTGCGCCGGAACTGCCCTGCATCCGCTGCGGCGACTGCGCCGACGTCTGTCCCGTGCGGCTGCAGCCGCAGGAACTGCTGCGGTTGCTGCGCAGCGACGACGCCGAGGGCGCCGCGCGGCTCGGTCTCGCCGATTGCATCGAATGCGGCTGCTGCGCGTTCGTCTGCCCGTCGCAGATTCCACTCGTGGACACGTATCGTCGCGGCAAGACCGCACAGGCGATCGCCGTGGCCGACCGCGCGCGCGCCGACCACGCGCGTGAGCGCTATCTCGCCCGAGGGCAGCGTCTTGCGCGCGAGCAGGCCGAGAAAGTCGCGCGCGTCGCCGCGCGCCGCGAAGCGCTCGCGCAGGAACGGGCCGTGGCGGACGTCCGTGCACCGGCGGACGCGGCCCCCGCCCCGGCAGCGCGCATGGACAAATCCGCCGTGCTCGCCGCGATCGCGCGCGGCAAGGCCAAGCGCGCGAAACCTGTCGAATCATCGCCCCCGGCCGATGCCGTACCGCCCGAGGACGCCCCGTGAAGACATTCGCGACGGCCCCGGCGCCGCACATTCCCGCGCCTCCTCGCGTGCGCCGCGTCATGGCCGACGTGCTGCTCGCGCTGCTGCCCGGCATCGCGCTGCAGCTCTGGGCTTTCGGCGCCGGCCTCGCGTTTCAGCTCGCGCTCGCGATCGGTTTCGGTCTCGCGATCGAGGCCGTCGTGTCGCGACGGCGCGGGACGGCGAACGGCGGCGCCGGCGATCTGAGTGCCGTCGTCACCGCCGTGCTCTTCGCGCTGAGCCTCGCGCCGCTCGCGCCGTGGTGGGCGTCGGCGCTCGGCATGCTCGTCGCGCTCGGTCTCGCGAAGCACGCCTACGGCGGCCTCGGCACGAATCTGTTCAATCCTGCGATGGCGGGCTGTGCGTTCGTGCTGGTTGCGTTCCCGCGTGCCGCAGCGACCTGGCCGGCCGACCCCGTCGGCCTCGCCGATGCGGCGCGCGCGATCTTCGCGACCGCGCCGGCCGTGACCTGGGACACGATGGGGTCGGCGACACCGCTCGACGCCGTACGGCAACTCGCCGCCCAGGGGCTGCGCCTGCCGGAAGTTCGCGGCAGCGCCCTGTACGAACACGGCCGCGCCGGCGTCTGGGCCGGCGTCGCGAGCGCCTATGCGCTCGGCGGACTGTATCTGCTCTGGCGCCGCATCATCGGCTGGCAGGCGCCAGTCGGCGTGATCGCGGGAACGGTGCTGCTGACCCTGCCGTTCTGGCTCTTCGATGCGGAACGCCATCCGTCTCCGCTGCAGCACCTGGCCGGCGGCGGCCTCATGCTCGCGGCCTGGTTCATCGCGACCGATCCGGTCAGCGGCTGCACGTCGCCGCGCGGCCGGCTGGTCTTCGGTGTCGGCGTCGCCGCGTTCGCGCTCGCGATCCGGCGCTGGGGCCACTACCCGGACGGCGTCGCGTTCGCCGTGCTGCTGATGAATGCGCTCGCGCCGCTGATCGATCGCGTCACGCGGCCGCGCATCGTCGGACACGGCCATGCCTGAGGCCTCGTCCCGCCCCTGGCCGCCGTTCGCACAGATCGCGCTCGCGGTCGTACTGCTCGCGCTCGCCGCGATCGCGACCCGCGACAGCCTGCGCGAACGGGCACGCGCGAGCGCACTCGCCGCATTCGCGGGCGTGCTGCCGGCCTCGTACTACGACAACGATCCCGCCGCCGACCGCATCGAGGTCAGCGACGCCGATGCACTCGGCAGCGCCGAACCGCAGCCGCTGTGGCGCGCCCGACGCGGCGGCGAAGCCAGCGCGCTCGTCGTCGACGCGATCGCGTCGGGCTACGGCGGTCCGCTGCGATTGCGTATCGGCATCGCGCGCGACGGCACCTTGCTCGGCGTGCGCGTGATCGAACACCGCGAGACGCCCGGCCTCGGCGACGCATTCGCGCACGATGGCGGCCGCTGGCTCGCGCAGTTCGCCGGCCGCTCGCTGGATGATCCGCCGGCATCGCGCTGGGCCGTGCGCCGCGACGGCGGCGAATTCGACCAGTTCAGCCAGGCGACCGTGACGCCGCGCGCGATCCTCGCGCGCGTCAAGGCGGTGCTCGCGGCCCATGCGGTCCAGCGCGAGCGCTGGTTCGTCGCCACGGCGGTGCCGTGATGCCCACATCCGGAAAGATCGCGACGACATCGCCGGTCGCGGCACTGCTCGGCCTTGCGCCGCTGCTGTTCGCGGCAGTCGATCTGCGCAGTGGCGTGGCGCTCGGCAGCGGCGTGGGGTCGGCGCTCGTCGTGTTGACCCTGACCTTGTCGCTGACCCGCACGACCGTACCGTCCGCGTTCGGCGTCACGCTCTGGAGCACGCTGGCTGCCGCTGTCTCGACCTGGCTCGTTGCGGCCTGGGTCGCGCCCGCGCCCGGCATCGTCGCCGTGTTGCCGCTCGCCGCGGCGAATGCCGTCTGGTGGCGGTGTGCCGCCTCGGGCGGCGCTCCGCTGTCGCCGGGCGCGGCGCTCGCCGGCGCACCGGTGATCGTCGGCGCACTGCGCGGCGGCGCCGACGCCGCGTACGGACCGCTGGCCGGACTGCTGCAGTGGCTCGTCTCGCCGGGCGGACTGCTGATCCTCGCCGGGCTCGCTGCCGCTCTCCACCAAACCCTCGATCGCCGACCGGCCCCGCCGCCGGCGCAGGACACGCCGACCACATGAACAACGCCAAGCGCCTCGAAATCTTCCGCCGCCTGCGCGAGCTCGATCCGAAACCGACCACCGAACTCGACTACACGACGCCGTTCGAACTGCTGGTCGCGGTGGCCCTGTCGGCGCAGGCCACCGACGTCGGCGTCAACAAGGCGACGCGCAAGCTGTTTCCGGTCGCGAACACGCCGGCGGCGATCCTCGCGCTCGGCGAGGACGGATTGAAGAAGTACATTTCTACCATCGGCCTGTACAACGCGAAGGCCAAGAACGTGATCGCGACCTGCCGCATCCTCGTCGACGAGTACGGCGGCGAAGTACCGCAGACGCGCGAAGCGCTCGAGGCGCTCCCGGGCGTCGGACGCAAGACCGCGAACGTCGTGCTGAACACGGCCTTCGGCCAGCCGACGATCGCCGTCGACACGCATATCTTCCGTGTCGCGAACCGCACCGGCCTGGCCAGGGGCGGCACCGTGCGCGCGGTCGAAGACGGGCTCGAGAAAACTGTGCCGGCCGAGTTCAAGCAGGACGCGCACCATTGGCTGATCCTGCACGGCCGCTATGTCTGCAAGGCGCGCAAGCCCGATTGTCCGGCCTGCGTCATCCGCGATCTGTGCGAGTACAAGGAAAAGACGGTCGCGACGAAAACGGCATAAGCACAGTACGCCAGATAACTTCTTGCCGTCGCGGGCGCGATGCTGCAATCGCGCCGTCACTTTCCACCGTCAGGGACTTTCGATGAATTCTCGCTTTCATGCCGCCGCGCCGCTGCTAGCGCTGAGCGTCGCCGCTGCATTCGCACCGGCCTCACCGGCTCAGGCCTACGACCTGCTCGGCGACTGGCCGACCAAGTTCAAGACCGGGTCGGGCGTCGAGTACGGCGTGCGCGGCACGATCCAGTACGACACCAATCATTTCTCCGACGATACCTTGCCGAACGGCACGTCGCGCTTCGTCGACCTCGAAACCTGGCGCCGCAAGGAAACCTATCTGTATGCGCGCAAGAACGGCGTCTGGGAACTCGCCGCGGGCTACGACTTCCAGTCGCATCTGTGGGTCGACGCGTACTTCCGCCTGTTCAACA
>CAMLSI010000309.1 GCA_946482585.1 uncultured Lysobacteraceae bacterium | reverse complement strand
CCAAGTGGGGATTTCGCTGAACACCCCATAGCCGATCAGCAGCGCCCAGATCAGCGCGGTGTATTCGAACGGCGCGATGATCGCGGCCGGCGTATTGCGGAAGGCTTCGGTGACGCAGTACTGGCCGATAGCGCCGCTCAGGCCAACGCCGGCCAGCAGCCAGGCGTCTTCGGCGCGGATGCCGCGCCACTCGGGCCAGGCCAGCAGCGTCGCGAACAGCGCGAGCATGGTCAGCATCCAGAACACCATCGCCTGCGTCGTGTCGGTCCTGCCGAGCAGGCGCACGCTGACCGCGCTGATCGCGTAGGCCAGCGCGGAGCCGAGCACGGCGAGTCCGGCGAGCGACAGCATGCCCTGGCCGCTCGGGCGCAGGATCACGAGCGTGCCGACGAGGCCGACGCCGATCGCGCTCCAGCGCCGCCAGCCGACGCGCTCGCCGAGCAGCGGCACCGCGAGCGCGGTCACGAGCAGCGGCGCGACGAAGAACAGCGCGTAGGCTTCCGCGAGCGGCAGGCGTTTCAGCGCGTAGGCGAACGAGGCCAGCATCGCGACCGCGAGCGCGCCGCGCAGCAGATGCAGGCTCCAGCGCACGCGCACGAGCTGGCCCGGCCCGCCGGCGACGAGCACCCAGATCACGACGAACGGCCATGACGCGAGTCCGCGCAACGCGGCGACCTGGGTCGCCGGATAATGCGCCGCGAGCAGCTTCATGCCCGTGTCCATCAGGGCGAACGTGGCGACAGCGGCGAGCATGCACAGCACGCCGCGCAGATGAGAGCTCATAGGGTTTCTTCGCGGAATCGTCGGCAGTATAGCGGCGGCACGAGGCCTGCCTGCGTGTGTCGTGGAGTATTGCGTGCGCGGCACCGAGCCATCCCGCACCGCAACCGTGGTTTCGTTCAAGGAGTCATAACACCGAAACGGGCATGCTGCGCCCTATTTGATCGCGAGTACGCCATGAAGCTTCGTTTCGTCCTGATTCTCGGTTGCGCGCTGCTCGGCGGCTGCGCGACCTCGGCGTTCGTGCGTACCGACGAGGTACCCGGTCTGCCGGCCGACAGCGATAACCGCTACGAACCGGTCGCGGGCCGCGAACCGTCGATCATCGATCCGCTGCGCGCCGCGCCGGCACCGGCGCAGGCCGAGCTGCTGCCGGGCAAGTCGCCCACGGTCGACCAGGAATCGCTGACGCCGCAGGCCTACGTGCTCGTCGGCAACAGCCGGCACCGTCATGACGACGAACGCGCACGCGCGTGGATCGCGGAGCAGGGCAAGGCGATCGGCGCCGACAAGATCCGCTGGTACGCGCTGCCGGAAAGCGGCGAACTCGGGGCCGCCTATTTCGTGCGCGTGCGCCTGGTCTTCGGCGCGACGTTCCGCGATCTCAACGCGCAGGAACGCAAGGCGTTCCCGGCCGGCGGCGTCCGCCTCGGCGACATCGTCGGCGACAGCCCGGCGTCGCGTGCGAATCTGCGCGCCGGCGACATCATCACGACGCTCGACGGGACGCCGGTGAAAGACCGGTCCGTTTTTCAATCGCTGCTGCGCGAGCACATGGGCAGGACGGTCGAGCTCGATCTCCTGCGCGGCACGGAAACGCTGAGCCGCAAGGTCCAGCTCGGCCGCACGTTCGCCGCGACGCCGTGAATGCAGAGCCCGCCGGCCGGGCAGCCTGCACGGATGTCTCCCGGGGCAAGGCGTTCTGCCTGAAACACCCCAGCCCGCCTCCTCTGAATACGTCGTCCGCATAACGACTTAGACCCGCGCGAGCGCTGGCACGAAAACTGTCGTGTTAGCTCGACCATCGCAAAGGAGTCGGGTCATGGTGCGAAAGACGGCGTCCAACGCAAATGCGACCGGCAAGGTCGCGAGCAAGGCCACTGCGGCGCGCAAGACCGCACGCAAGACCGCGAACGGCAGCAGTGTCGCCGTCGCGAAGAAATCCACCGAGATCACGCCGCGCCGCGCCGCGATCGCGAGAACCGCGAAGACGTTGAGATCACCCAAAGTGCTCGTGCCGCTGGCCGTCGCCGTCGGTGTCGGCATCGCCGCCGTGCGCCGAGCCGTGACCGCGTCGAACGGCAAGACCAGGATGCTGCCGCGCATCGCCAAGGAAGTGTCGCCGCGTTTCAACGAAGCGGTCCATGCGCTGGCCGAGCTCGGGCGCGAGTTGCGCGCCAAGATCCGCTGAGAGGTGATGCATGAGAGCACTGATCGCTATTGCGCTGTGCGCCGGTGTGGCTGCCGCATCGGCGCAGGGAACGTCGTCTGACCAGTTGCGCGAGATCCGCTATGCGAGTCCGCGCGGCGACGTGACCGTGCGCTACGGACAGCCGCCGGCGAAACCGGCGGAGCCCAAGCCCGCGTTCTCGACGCTCGATCGCAACGGCGACGGCGTCATCGACGAAAACGAGGCCTCGGGCTACGCCACGCTCGCGAACGACTTCGAGTTCGCCGACAAGAACCGCGACCTGCGCGTGTCGCAGCGCGAATACGAGCGCTGGTAAAGCGCCGGAACCGAGGAGCCCCGAAATGAAGATTCAAGCCCTGATACTGAGCATCGCGCTCGCGCTGCCGGGCGTGGCGGCCGCAGCGAACCGCCACGAGGCGGAACTCGCGATGACGGCCGCGCAGAGCGCACTCGAATCCGCCGAACGCGCCGGCGCGGAGCAATTCGCGTCCGCCGACCTGGGCAACGCGCGCAACGGCATGGCGCATGCGCAAGGTCTCGCGAACGATCGCGACTGGACCCAGAGCATGCTGGCCTCGGAAAAGACACGTGCCGACGCCATCCTCGCCGAAGCGCGCAGCCGGCAGGCACGCGCCGAGGCGACCACCGCAGAAGTCGAGGCGGCCGTGCGCACGCTGCGCGTCGAACTCGACCGCGCAGGAGACTGAGCCATGAAGACCCGCCATCTGTTCCTTGCCGTTTCTACCGCGCTGCTGCTCGGCGCCTGTGCGAGCACGCCGCGCGGCCCGGCGCCGGAAGTCGTGCGCCTGCAGTCGGAGCTGCAACGCCTGCACGGCGATCAGCGCATCGCCGCGAACGCACCGGCCGAACTCGCCAAGGCCGACGAGGCCGTCGCGACGCTGACGCGCGACGGGCGCGAGCTCGATCGCGAACTGTTCGATCACGGCGTCTACATCGCCGACCGTCTCGTGAAGACGGCCGAGGCCGAAGGTCTGACGCGTTTCGCCGAACAGCATGCGCAGAACCTCGGCCGCGAACGCGAGCAGTTGCTCGCCGAAGCGCGCTCGCGCGATCTCGCCATCGCGCGCTCCGACGCCAATGCCGCGGCCGAGGCCGCCCGCCTGGCCGACATGCGCGCGAACGAAGAGCGCCTGGCCGCGACCGAAGCGCGTCTCGACGCGCAGGCCGCGCGTGCGCAGCTCGCCGAATTGCAGGCCAAGGAAACCGAGCGCGGCACCGTCGTGACGCTCGGCGACGTGCTGTTCGAGACCGATCGTGCCGAACTCAAGCCCGGCGCGACACGCAGCCTCGACCAGCTCGCGCAGGCGCTGCGCAGCGACGACCGCGGCAGCATCGCGATCGAAGGCCACACCGATTCGACCGGTTCGCGCAACTACAACGTCGACCTGTCGCTGCGTCGCGCGCAGTCGGTGCAGGCCTATCTCGTCGGCCACGGCGTGTCGCCGAGCCGCATCACGGTGCGCGGCATGGGTCCGGACTTCCCGGTCTCCGACAACAACTCGGCCAGCGGGCGCCTGCAGAATCGCCGCGTCGAGGTGATCATGCAGAAGGCAGTCGCGGTGCGTTGAGCCGCGACGACACGAAACGCCGGAAACGAAGCCCTCCCCTGGCGGGGAGGGCTTTTTTCTCAGTGGTGCCCGTATACGCCGCCGCCCTTGCCGTCGGGCAGCACGACACGCACGTTCTGCATCATGCCCTGGTCCTCGTGATCGAGGATGTGGCAATGCAGTACGTATTCACCGATGTAGCGCTCGTAGCGCGTACGCACGTAGAGCTTGAAGCCGTTCTTGACCCATAGCGTGTCCTTCCAGGTGCCCTTGAGCCCGTCGTAGGACGTGTCGCCGCTGCCCGGCACGCTGACGTCCTTGTCGTTGGCATCGAGGATCTTGTCGATCTGGAACGGATTCACGTGGATGTGGAACGGATGCGCCCCCGAGATCGACGTGAGCAGCCACTGTTCGCTGCGGCCGAGCACGAGCGTGCGCGCAGTCTTGGGATCGTAGGGATTGCCGTCGACCTGGAAGCGCGTTTCCTTGATCGTCTTGGTCGGATCGGTCGGATCCGGAATGTCGACGGTCTTGATGCTGAACTGCATTTCCTGGCCCGGCGCGGTGAGTTCCGACTCGGCGATGTCCGGATGCGGCACGAAGGACTGCAGGCCGAGCCCGTTGCCGAGATCAGCCTTGATCTTCGTCGCGACGGAGGATTCCTGCGTCGCATCGGCCATTGCCGACAGCGTCTTGACCAGGTACGAATCGACATCGCCCGTGACGGCTTCGCCCTTGCCGACCTTGACCTTGCCGAGCAACTGGCGGCTCTCGGCCGTCCAGCTCACGCTCGTGTCGGCCGACGCATCGCCGTCGATGACGCAGTATTCGCCCTCTTCCGGAAACACGACGAGCACGTCGCTGCGATAGCCCGGCTGCAGGATGTTGGCCGTCTTCTTGATCATCTTCGTGTGCGTGAGGCCGTCGCTCGCGATCTCGAACTGGGTCAGCAGCGGCCCCGTGCAGTTCGCATCGACCCAGCTCTGCTGCTCGGCGGCCGCGAGGCGGTCGAACGCCGGCGCCGCGGATTTCATCTTGCGGAACTGCAGGTTCACGCTGTTGCGCACGCCCGCATGCACCGCGCGCCAGCGCTCGACGGCGCCGGCGCGGCCACCTTCGAACGTCGGCAGCACCTGCCCGTTGACGCTGGTGTAGCGGCCCGACTCTGTCCAGGTGGTCTGGCCGAACTGATCGTATTTGCTGACTTCGCCGAGATCGTCCTTGTCGCAGACCCAGGCGACGACGACGTCCTTGCCGTCTTTCTTGACGGTCTTCTTCTTGATGTTGCCGTCCTTGTCGCGACAGGCGTACTGCACCTGCTGAAACTGCACGACGCGCTCGGTCACGCGCTCGCCGCTGCGCTCCATGAGCAGCGTGTCGATGTCGCCGGTGTGGTCGGCGTCGGGCCGGCGGTTGCCGCGCACGATCAGGGTGCCGGCCATGCCGCTGGCGACCTGCAGCGCGGTCGAGCCGTGGATGTGCGGGTGGTACCAGAACGTGCCCGACGGGTGGTCGGGCGGAATGTTGTATTCGTACTCGAACTTGACGCCGGGCAGCAGCGCGATCAGCACGTTGTCGCTGTTGCCCGCGGGGCTGACCCACAGGCCGTGCGAATGCAGGTTCGTGCTGTTGAAGCAGTGCGGGATATTGATGTTGCTCACACTCTTGGCGCAGTCGGGTTCCTTGGGCAATTTGTTGTCGAGCGCGATGCGCACGGTTTCGCCGGGCTGGATCTCGATCAGCGGCGCAACGAACGGAACCTTGGGCTCGGTGCCGGGACTGCGGTACGAACGCAGCTTGACGCGGTCGTAGGCGCCCGTGGCCGGGTTGTAGATCGTCGATTCGGTGTAGTCGATGTCGAGCGAGAGTCGCGCTTCGTGCGGCGCGGCAGCCGGGAGCCGGCGTCCCTGCAGGCCGACGGTGCCGGCTTCGAGCGCAGCGCCTTTGCGGACCATCTCGGCGGAACGCTTGATGGCGGCCGCGACCGGCGGCGCGTCGACGCGTTCGGCCGCCTGTGCGAACGCGGCCGTCGTCAGCAAGAGCGTCGGCAGCGCATAGCGCGCCGCCGGTTTCATACGCGCAGCCGAACGCCGCGCACCGAATGCACTGCTCGAAGTCATCGAATTTTCCCCTAGGACCGTTTGGAAACGACGGGCGCTCGCGCGGACGCGCATACGCCACCTCAGCCGCGGCGCCACGCTAACACAATCGCAATTTTGCGACAAAAGCTATCAGGCTACGGACGCGCGGCACTCAGCGGCGGAAGTCCTCGTTCAGTACCACCGACGTGGAAACGGCGGCGACCTCGTTCTGCATCGCGAGCCAGTCGCGCAGCTCGTTGAGTTCGAGCATGGAATCGGCACTGGCCGCAATGAGCAGATCGACCTCGCCGCCGATCGAGCAGCAGCGCTCGAACTCGCGGCGCTCGCGCAGGCGGCGGATCAGCGTGTCGGCCGGCGTGCGCTGCAGCCGGACGTTGAAATAGACCTGGACCGCGCCCGTAGTGACCGGCCAGGCGACTTCGGCGCGATAGCCGCGGATGACGCCGCTGCTTTCGAGGCGCGCCACCCGTTCGCGCACCGAACTCCGCGCGAGGCCGACGCGCGCGGCGATGGTCTTCAGCGGCAGTCGTGCGTTGCGGTACAGGAGTTCGAGCAGTTGGCGATCCTTGGCGTCGAGCGTAGGCATGGCGGCTCCGGGGCGAAATGGCGACGTCCAGGTCCGAAATGGCGGCGGCGCCGGCGGCCGCGATCGCATCCAATGAAGCCGGCCGCGCGACGGTCGCGCGGCCACCGCCGGCTGTCATGCCTCAACCGGCGCGAATCGCGGCGATT
>CAMLSI010000308.1 GCA_946482585.1 uncultured Lysobacteraceae bacterium | reverse complement strand
CACCGCCTTCGTCCTCCCCTCCCCGTCATAATGCCGCCCCTGTCCGCGTCCGCGATCGGCCATGTCCGCCTTGCCTCCTCAGTCGCTTTCGCTGGCCATCATCGGCGGCGGCCCCGCCGGGCTGATGGCGGCCGAGGTTGCGCGCGCCGCCGGCCTGGAGGCGGACGTGTTCGAGGCCAAGGGCTCGGTCGGCCGCAAGTTCCTGATCGCCGGCAAGGGCGGCCTCAACCTGACCCACTCGGAACCCTTTGTGGATTTTGTGGCGCGCTTCGGCGAGCGCGCAACGGAAGTCGCACACTGGCTGCGTAGCTTCGACGCGGATGCGTTGCGCGCCTGGGCGCGCGGGCTCGGTGTGGAAACCTTCGTCGGCAGTTCTGGCCGCGTGTTTCCGACGGACCTGAAGGCCGCTCCGCTGCTGCGCGGCTGGGTACGGCGCCTGCGTGAGCAGGGTGTGGAGTTTCACGTGCAGCAGCGTTTCAGCGGCTGGGACGCGCAGGGGCATCTGTGCTTCCGTGATCGCAAGGGCTCGCTGCATACCGTCGCCGCGGGAGCCTGCGTGCTCGCGCTCGGCGGCGCGAGCTGGCCGGTGCTCGGTTCCGACGGCGTCTGGGTCGATGCACTCGCCGCGCGCGGTGTCGATATCGCGCCGCTGCAACCGGCCAACTGCGGTTTCGACGTGACCTGGTCGACGCATTTTTCGAGCCGTTTCGCCGGCGAGCCGCTGAAGCCGGTCGCGCTGCAGTGGACACGGCGCGACGGCAGCCGCGAAACGCGCCAGGGCGAATTCGTCGTCACGGCGGGCGGCGTCGAAGGCAGCCTGATCTATGCGGCCTCGTCCGATCTGCGCGACACGCAGCGGCGCGACGGTTTCGTCGACATCGCACTCGATCTCGCGCCGGCGCAGACGCTCGCGCACCTGCAGCAAGCGCTGCGCAAGCCGCGCGATCGCCGCTCCGCGGGCGAGCATCTGCGCCGGCAGACGGGACTGGCCGGGGTCAAGGCCGGCCTCGTCTTCGAAGTGCTGGGCAAGGATGCGCTCGCGGACATCGAGCGACTCGCCGCGACGATCAAATCCCTGCCGCTGCGTCTGCAGCGCCCTCGCCCCGTCGACGAAGCCATCAGCACGGCCGGCGGCGTGCGCCTCGAAGCGCTCGACGAACGCCTGATGCTGCGCGCCCTGCCCGGCGTGTTCTGCGCCGGCGAAATGCTCGACTGGGAAGCACCGACCGGCGGCTATCTGCTGACCGCGAGCTTCGCGAGCGGCCTGATCGCCGGCCGCGGCGCCGCGCAATGGCTGCGCGGCGAATAAGCTGCCGGTGCGGCACCGACATGTCGCGACTTACGTTGTCATTTCATCGTTGAGCGACACGTGCTATGGCAGCCGCAGCCGCGCGCGCTCGTCTCGCGCCTGTTTAGTCGAGATAAAACCGCGAATTGCCGCCGGAATATCGCGTGACGAGTGAAATCGTCGACGCAAATCTGCGTCGTCGCTATGGCATCCATTTTGCGCAATGCAACATAACGACGATTGTGTGATGCCACTCGCAAGTCCTGTTCGTGCACTTGTTGACAACGTTGTCAGTCACGCGCACTGTAGGCGCCGCGTCGGGCTGGTGGTGTGTGCCGCCAACACGGAGGTCGTCGCGAAACGCGGCGGATCGTCGGCGGGATCGCCGGCCTGGATGAAGCTACGACGCTGCGGCGATGACCGCGCATCCGACGTCGCGCCCGCTGAAGGCGCGACGCCCACGGAAGGAAACGCCGACCGCGGATACCTGCGGCGAGCGGAAAACGGACGGCACCGCCGGCCGTTGCGACGACGCGGGGGCGTCGATCGCGGACGGATGCGAGAACGCGCGATTCGCCGCAGTCGATGTGTCCGGGGAGGACGCATCGGTACTGCCATTGCCGCCGGACACGCGTCCGGCCGGCGTCGTCGAACGGTCTACCGCGGCCTCGCGCCGCGACGCGGGCGGCCCCTGAAGCCGCGCGCGTCCACGTCCGGATTCACGACGTCCGCGTCAATGCAGCCTCGCTGCTCCCCGGTTTCGCTCTCCGCACTCACTCGCAACGGAGTCATGGACATGCGCTTCCGAACGGTTTTTACCCAGTTACTTTTTGCCGCACTTTCCACAACCGCCTGGACTGCCCAGGTCCAGGCCGCCAACTGTGCCGGCATCGCCGCCTGGAGTCAGTCGGCGATCTACAACGCGGGCGACAAGATGGTCTACCAGGACCGTCTCTACCAGGCGAACATTCCGATCTGGAATGCGCCGCCGACCCACTGCCCCAGCTGCGGCTGGTATACCGACCTCGGCGCCTGCGACGGCAACGGCGGCGACACCACGGCACCCAGCGTGCCGGCGAACCTCGCCTCGCCGTCGCGCACGAGCACCTCGATCACGCTGAGCTGGTCGGCCTCGACCGACAATGCCGGCGGCAGCGGCGTCGCGGGTTATGACGTCTACCGCGGCAGCACGATCGTCGGCAGCCCCACGTCGACGACGTATACCGACACCGGCCTGACCGCGAACACGACCTACACCTATCGCGTGCGTGCGCGCGACAACGCGACGAACGCATCGGCGCAGTCCTCGCCGATCAACGTGACGACCAACGGCGGCGGCACCTGCACGACCGTACCGTCGGTGCCCGCGGGCCTGACCTCGCCGAGCCAGACCACGAACAGCGTGAGCCTGAGCTGGGGCAGCGTCGCCGCCGGCCCGAACTGCACGATCAAGTACCGCGTGTTCCGCGGCGGCGCGCAACAGGGCGAACCGACGACGAACAGCTTCACCAACAGCGGCCTCAATCCCGATACGAACTACAGCTTCACCGTCGCGGCCGTGAGCGAAGCCGGCGCGTCGGCACAGAGCGCACCGATCAACGCGCGCACCAAGCCCGTGATCGTCGGCGGCGCGAAGACCGTGCTCGGCTACTTCGTGCAGTGGGGCATCTACGGTCGCGGCTACCGCGTCAAGAACATCGACACGAGCAACAGCGCGGCCAAGCTCACGCACATCAACTACGCGTTCGGCAACGTGCGCAACAACCGCTGCGAAGTCGGCCTGACGATTCCGTCCGACCCGAACACCGGCGCCGGCGGCGATGCGTTCGCCGACTACTCCAAGGCGTTCTCCGCGGCCGAGAGCGTCGACGGCGTCGCCGATACCTGGGATCAGAAGCTGCGCGGCAATTGGAACCAGCTCAAGAAGCTCAAGGCCAAGTATCCGAATCTCAAGGTGCTGATCTCGCTCGGCGGCTGGACCTGGTCGCGCGGTTTCTCGAGCGCGGCGCGTCCGGAGAACCGCCAGGCCTTCGTCGCGTCGTGCATCGACGCCTACATCCGCGGCAACCTGCCCGTGACCGACAACGCCGGCGGCGCCGGCGCGGCACTCGGCGTGTTCGACGGTATCGATCTCGACTGGGAATATCCGGTCGCCTGCGGCCTGTCCTGCGGATCGCCCGAAGACAATGCGAACTTCACCGCGCTGCTCGCCGAGTTCCGCCGCCAGCTCGACGCCGTGCGTCCGGGTCTGCTGCTCACGATCGCGGCCGGCGCGGGCATCGACAAGGTCCGCGTGACCGATCCGGGCACGTATCACCAGTACCTCGATTTCATCAACGTCATGACGTACGACTTCCACGGCGCCTGGGATCCGCAGACCAACCATCACTCGGCGCTGTACGGCTCGCCGGCCGATCCGTCGACGGGCGACCAGCGTTCGTACAATTCGCACGATGCGCTGCAGGCATTCCGCAGCCGTGGCGTGCCGGCATCGAAGCTCAATCTCGGCATCGGCTTCTACGGCCGCGGCTGGGCCAACGTGTCGTCGGCGAACAACGGCCTCTACCAGAGCGGCAGCGCGGCGCCGGGTACGTATGAATCCGGCATCGAGGACTACAAAGTGCTCAAGACCAAGTCCGGCTCGCATCACACCGACTCGACCGCGCGCGCGCACTGGCTGCTCAGCGGCAACCAGTTCTGGAGCTACGACGATCCGGCGCTGATCTTCGAGAAGATGCAGTACGTCAAGAGCCAAAACCTCGGCGGCGCGTTCTTCTGGGAATTCAGCGGCGACGATGCGGAAGGCTCGCTCGCCAAGGCGATCAAGGACGGCCTGCAGTAATCCGTCCGCGGTAGACGAAGTCCGGAAAACGGCGCAGGCGACTGCGCCGTTTTCCGCCGTTTCGCACGCGGCGAGCGTCCCAGCATCCGGCCGGTCGCGGCGAGCGCATGGACCGCTGCCGCGAGTCGACGCTTTTCGGGGCGGATGCGATTCGGCACGGCGCTCGACCGCACGGCGCGGTCACCGTGCCCGCCCGGTCAACGGCGCCGGGAGATGCCGACCCGTCGGCCTGTCGCCGGCACGACACGGCGGTCATCGCCGTCGTGCCGTTCCAGCACGCGCAGCATCCGTTCCCGGCCGGGCAATTCGTCGTGGCGCCGCACCACGGCGGCGAGGCTGACGAGATCCTGCCGTCGGCCGAGCCGGTCCGCCAGCACCGCGAGCGTCGCCGCGGACGGCATGCGATCGATCGCCTCGGCCAGTATCCGTTGCGCCTGGATGCGCGCCTCCGCCGACGTCTGCGCATCCTGCGCGATCGCCTCGAGCCCTTCGAGCTGCAGCCGCAGACGACGCACCTGGCGCCGCCAGCGATGGCGGACCGTCTCGCGCGTGCTGCCTTTCGCCTTGCGCTCGGTCCTGACCGCGCGCGCGGCGCTGTCATCCAGCGCGCGCGCCACTGCGGTACCGGTCACGCCGTCGACGTCCGCGTCTGCGAGCTCCCGGGTCGCGCGCGCCGCGCGCCGGCGCAAGGCATCGAAATCCGGATCGTCGGCACGCAGCTGCGCGAGCAGCGTCGCGCGCTTTTCGACGAGCAACGCATCGAGCGCGTGCCAGATCGTCTCGCGGCGGTCGCGACGCCGCACCGCGGCCGCGGTGCCGACGAGCACATGCGCGTCGCGCAACGCCGACAGCGCCTTGCCGATGCGACGCACCCGCCGGTCGATGCGCTCGAACGCATCGGGCGCCGCCTCGCCGCACAGCGCGAGCACCGAACGGAAACGCCGCACCGCCTTGCGCACTTCGTGCACCGCGCGATGCGGATGCTTGCGACTGTGAGAGAGCCGCTCGTCGATCGCGCGCAGCTGGGCGAGCAGATAAGCCTTCACGGCGACGCCGAAGCCGGCGGAAGCGCCGGTTTCCTGCGGGGAGGGCTGTGGCGACGACTGGGTCACGGCAAGCCTGCATCGAATCGTGAACGCCAAGAATAACCGTGCAGCGGCACTTCCGCGCCGATCGCGCCGCACGGCATGAAAACGTGACAGTCGGCCTGCGGCCGACCGCGACGGTCGGCGGCATCATCGCCGAGGCATGTGACGGTGGTAAGCGCCCTGCTCGGCTCAGCTTCCCGCCTCGAACGCGTCCACGAACACGCGATCGATCACGGTGATGAGTCCGCGCATGCCGCTGGCCGTGTCGCCGTGCTGTTCGCAGTAGTAGCCGATGCTGCCGAGCCGCGTGAATTGCAGGCCGCTGCTCCAGGGCTGCGAACTCGGCCCGGTGTTGGTATTGCAGTTGACCGAGCAGCGGAAGCGATTGTCGTCGGCGACGACGTTGTGCAGGCCGCCGCCGTTGCGGAACACGACGCGGTCGTACTGATAGATCACGAGCGTCGCCGGCGTGAACGTCAGGTCGGGATTCGCGATGACTTCGAACGTGCGCGCGTTCGCTGCGTCCGTCGCAGCGAACGCGGCCGTCGCCGCGAGGAGGCGGCTAGCCGAGGAAACGCAGATTGCTCGCATCGAAGCGGTGCAGGTTCGGAAAGATGTCCGCGATGTCGCCGGCGCTGACGCCGAACCAGGCCGCTAGCGTCGCCGCGTACTGATCGACCGAGGTCGTCGGAATGATCTGGCCGTCGCCGGTGTCGTCGGGATTCGCGTTCGGGTTCGCGTTGGTGTTCTGCGCGAGCGAGGGCATCCGGCCGTAGAAGCGCGCACCGCGCACCGCGCCGCCGAGCACGAAATGATGTCCGCCCCAGCCGTGGTCGGTACCGTCGCCGTTCACTGCGAGTGAACGGCCGAAGTCCGATGCCGTGAACGTCGTCACTTTCGACCCGGTGCCGAGTTCGTCCATCGCCGCCTGGAACGCGACGAGCGCCTGGGAGAGTTCGGCGAGATTGGCCTGATGCGTGTCGATCTGGTCGTCGTGCATGTCGTAGTCGCCGGTCGACACGTAGAACACCTGACGGCTCATGCCGAGCGCGGCACGCACGCCGATCAGACGCGCGACCATGCGCAGCTGTGCGCCGAGGTCGGTGTCGGGGAACGGCGTCGCCAGCGGCGGCGCACCGTCGAGGGCGGCGCTGACGATTTCGTAGTTGTCGATCGCGCGCGCATGGCTGCGCGCGTATTCGCGCTCGAGCACGTGAGCCTGCGTGCCCTCGGCGATCAGCGCCTGATACGCCGCCGCGCCGCCGGGGTTCTCGCCCATGATCCAGGATTCGGAACCGTCGCCGAGATAACTCATCTTGTCGACGCCCGACGCGTCCATGGCATACGGATTGACGATGGCCGCGCGTAGGTAGCGGTT
>CAMLSI010000307.1 GCA_946482585.1 uncultured Lysobacteraceae bacterium | reverse complement strand
CTGCTGGCGGCCGACGTCGACGGTCACGTTGGCGAAACGATAGACCGGCAGGCCGTCGAGGCCGCCGGCCGCCGGCTCGGAATGCGGCAGGTTCATGCCCGCAAACCCAGGCGTGGCGCGGTGGTGAGGTTGCGGAGACCTTGCCGTGAGGACGCCGGAGCGTGAGCCCACGCAGCATCCGCCGCCGTCAGCCGGACTGCACCGGCGTCTATCGAGGATGCGCACATGGGAATGGGCAACATGGTCGGAGCGGGCTTGCGGCAGTGGGTGGGGCGCGCGGTTCTCGGCGTCGGCGCGAGCATAGCAGCCGCCGGTTCCTGCGCCGCCGGGTCGAACCCGATCGGGCTGGCCTTCGATCCGGGCTTCGGCACCGAGGGGTTCTCGGCGATACCGCCGCACGCCACCGCCGACGCCGGCACGACGATCACGCCGGTCGGCGTGGTCCACCTCGACGCCAGCGGCGGCTATGTCGCCGCGTCGCTACAGAAGGCCGGCAACCTGTCGCGCATCGTGCTGACACGCTACACCGAGTCGGGTGCGCTCGACGCGGGCTGGGGCACGGGCGGCAGCCAGATGCCGGCACTGCCGTCGCCCTATCTCGACGCCGGTTCGGCCAACGCGATCCGGCTCGTCGCGGGCAGCGAGAACGGCCAGGACATCTTCTACGTGGCGTTCAGCCTGGCGGGCAGCCCGAGCTATTCGGTCGCGGTTGCGAAGTTCTTCGCCAACGGCGCGTTCGACGCCAACTTCGGCTTCGGCGGCTATGCGGTGTCGTCGCTGCCGGTCAGCGCGCCCGGCGGCCTGCGCGAGCTGCGCGGCGCCGCGTTCACGCCGGTGTTCGGGCTGCCGGTGCTCGTCGTGGTGGTCGCCGCGCAAGGCAACCGCCTCGTGTTCAGCCGCGCGCACGGCAGCGGCACCGCAGCGCTGTCGGACCAGGGCGGCGGCTCGTCGATCGTGTTCGGCAACTCGCCGAATCTCCTGCAGGTGCGCACGAACGGGCCGAACCATATCGAACTCGTCGGCAACGCCGGCGACGAAGCGTTCTATGCGGACTACGATGCCGGTTCGTTGACTCTGGCGTCGCGGACCTTCCGCTTTCCGTGTCCGAGCGGCACCTCGGCCTCGGCCATCGATGCGCTCGAACGCCCCGCGGGCTGGAACGGCGACGTGCTGGTCATGGGCCGCGCCGCCTGCATCGCCCAGGGCACTGTCGCCGTCGTCGCGCGGGTGGCGAACATCGCCACGTCCCCGAGCATGACCTGGATAGCGCGCACGGAAACGGGCGGCGTCTGTTCGCCGGGCGGCCTCGGCTTGTGTCCGCAGGTCATGCTCGCGTATTCCGACAGCTATCCCGGCGTGGCGATCACGATGACGCCGCAGAACAAACTCGTGCCCGTCGATACGACCGACGGCTCGCTCATGGCGGCGACACCGGTCAACGCGCTCGGTGCGTTCTCGTATGCGCAGCACTCGTCCTATCGCGGCATCGTGTTCCGCTATCCGCGTCTGGTCGGTTTCGGCCTGCAGGTGCCCGCCGTAAACGGACTCGCGGGCCTCACCGTCGACGGGCTGTTCATCGACGGATTCCAGTGAGTGTCCCTTTCTCGGGCATCCGTGTCGCACGCGTTCGACGCACGCGAAACGCGAATGCTATAAGCGCGGGCGCGCAGGTCGCGCGTCCGCGGAGCCGTCGCATGCCCGAGATCGATCCGCCGGAACGCCGTTGCGCGGCGTGCCGGCTCGGCGCCGCACTGCGCGGCTCCTTCGCGACGCTGCGCCGCGTGCGCTGGCGCCGCATCCTCGCGGCGAGCGCATGGAGCTGGGTGCCGTTCGTCGCCCATGCGCGCGAACCGGCCTATACCGTCATCGACGTCGATCCGCACCGCGACCGGCTGGAACTGTTTCTCGACGACGACGCGCAGCGGCCGTTCCTGCGGCTGGTCCGGCTCGACGCGTGGCTGCGGGAGCGCGGGCGCCGGCTGCGCTGGGCCATGAATGCGGGCATGTTCCGACCGGGTTTCGCACCGGTCGGCCTGTTCGTCGCCGACGGCATCGAGCGCAGCCCGCTCGATCTCGGCGATGCGCACGGCAATTTCTATCTGAAACCCAACGGCGTGTTCCTCGTCGACGATACGGGCGCGCGCATCGTCGAATCCCCGGAATACTCGCGACTGACGACGCCGGTGCGTCTCGCCACGCAGTCGGGGCCGCTGCTGCTGCGCAACGGTGTCGTTCATCCGCGTCTCGACCCGGCTTCGCGTTCGCGTCATATCCGCAACGGCGTCGGCATCTGCGGCGCGCGCGTGCGCTTCGTCATCAGCGATACGCCGGTGACGCTGCATGCGTTCGCACTGCATTTCCGCGATGCGCTCGGGTGCCCCGACGCACTGTATTTCGACGGCTCAGTGTCGAGCCTCTACTGGCCCGAGCGCGGCCGCGACGATGCGCGTGCGACGCTCGGGCCGATGATCGGCGTCGTCGATACGCCGTGAGCATTCAGGCCGCGCGCGCGAGGTCGGCCGCAATCAGCGCCTGATGCAGGCTGACGCCGGCGCTGACGCCGTCGGCCGCGGCGAGGGTGATGTTGCTGCGCGCGAGTGCCGCATCGCCTGCGGCGAAAACGCCGGGGACGCTCGTTTCCTTGTTGGCATCGGTGCGGATGACGGTGCCCAGCGGCGTCGTGTCGAGCGCGCAGCCCAGGCTCGCGACCAGCGCGCCGGCGGGATGCGTCTGCGACGCGACGAACAGTGCGCGCAGCGGCACGCGCCGTCCGCTCTGCAATACCGCCGCGTCGAGCGTCGTACCTTCGCCGTCGAGCGCGGCGACGGGCTCGGCTTCGACACGCACGCCGCGGCGTTGCAGCAGCTCGCGATCGGCGACGTCGAGCCCGGGCCGGCCGTTCAGCAGCAGCGTCACCTCGCCCCAGTCCGCGATCAGTGCGGCGTGTTGCGCCGCATGCGCGTTGCCGGCGAGCACGCCGATGGCGCCGCCGCCGATTTCGTAACCGTGGCAATACGGACAGTGCAGCACGCTGATGCCCCAGCGCTCGGCGAGGCCCGGCAGTTCCGGCAGCGTGTCGGCGACGCCGATCGCGAGCAGCAGTTTGCGCGCGCCGAATGTGCCGCCGTCGGTCGTGGCGACGACGAAATCGCCGTCGCTGCCGGCGATCGCCTGCACCGTCGTGCCGAGCATCGTCGCATTGGAATAGGCGGCGAGCTGCGTGCGCGCATCGGCGAGGATGGCGCTGCCGCTGCGGCCGTCCTGCGCGAGCACGCCGTGGGAATGCGCCGCGAAGCGGTTGCGCGGCAGGCCGGCGTCGAGCACGAGCACGCGGCGGCGCGTGCGCGCGAGCAGCAGTGCGGCGCTGAGGCCGGCGAAACCGCCGCCGACGACGAGGGCGTCAAGTCGATTCATTCGCATTCTCCCGATGGCGCCGATCCCGGACCGGCTTTACGATACATTGAGAGTTACATATTCGCGCCAGCCGCGGGCTATTGCAACATCACATGTTACGTACATCGGATCTGCTATCGTCCCGGCTTCCGTCCGGAGTCCGACCGCGATGAAACGCGACAGCCGCCTGTCCCGCATGCTGCACGTGCTCGTCCACATGGAGCAGCACGAAAGCGCGGCCACGTCCGACACGATCGCGCAGATGCTCGGGACGAATCCGGTCGTGGTGCGACGGACGATGGCGGGTCTTCGCGAGCACGGCTACGTGCGTTCGCTGAAAGGGCCCGGCGGCGGCTGGACGCTCGCCAAGCCGCTCGACGAGATCAGTCTCGGCGACGTTCACCGCGCGCTGGACTCGCCGGCGATCTTCGCGATCGCCGCCGCAGTGGATCATGCGGGCTGCCTGGTCGAGCAGGCCGTGAACGCGACGCTGGCGAGCGCGTTCGAGGAAGCCGAGCGCACGCTGCTCGCGCGGCTCGACGAGATCAGTCTCGGCGACATCGCCCGCGACTACGCGCGCCGCGCGCGACGCAAGTCGGCCCGCAAGGGATGACGCGCCGCGAAGATTCGGAAGGGCTGTGCCGTTGGACCGGCTGCGCGTCACCGCTCGGGCAGCGGTCCTTCGGATCGCATCAGGCCCATCGTGGCCGGCGCGATCTTGAGCCAGCGCCGGCCGTCGACGAGGGTTTCTCGAGCTGACCTCGAGAGGAAGGGTTCGTCCCGCTTCGATCTTGCGGTTCCCGGGCGGCCTCCCAGGGAGTGAGAGGCGGCCACTCAGAACCGCAGGTCCTGGTCGTCTTGAACGCCCAGCGGGCCGGAGGGCCTGAGCGGAGGTGGATTTACGCCACCATCCCGATGGCGTCAGAACTGATACCCCAGCTCGATGCCGTAGAGCCGCGGCGCGCTGATCGTCGCGTAGGTCGTGCCGAACACGTCGGTCGTGTAATTTCCGACGTTTTCCACATAGCGCTTGTCGAACAGGTTCGTCGCGAACGCGGCGACGCGCCAGTGGCGGCCCGGATCGCTCCAGCCCAGGCGCAGGTCGGTGCGCTGCTGTGCCGCGCCGACGTCGACGTTCGGGCTCACGCTGCAGTCGCCCTGCAGCTGCGAATCGGCGTTGCAGCGACTCTTGCCGCGGTACGAATGCCGCAGCGACAGCGTGAGATCTCCCGCGTCGGCGAAATCCCAGCGGTATTGCGCGCCGAGCGAGAACGACAGGTAAGGCTCGCCGGTGGCCTGCCCCGAGAGATCGCGCCCGCCCGGGGTGACCTTGTCCTTGTAGGTCGCGTCGATGAAGGCGAGATTCGCATCGAGCGTGAGCGCGGTGTTCGGCCGCCACTGCACTCCGGCGTCGATGCCCCAGGCTTTTTCGTCGCTGGTATCGACGAGGTAGCGCGGCACGCCGCTGCCCGCGCTGTTCGGATCGAGACGGATGGCCTGGCGATCCGAATAGACGTAGTAGAACGTCGACGCGTTCCACATCAGCCCGTAATCGTGGTCGACCTGCTTGATGCCCGTCTCGAGATTCCAGACGTCTTCGTTGTCGAACTTCGCGCCGATATCGAGGCTGTTGTAGCCGCCGGCCTTGTAGCCTTTCGCGAGCGAGGCGAACAGCATCGTGTCCGGCGTGGCCTGGAAATCGAACACGAAGCGCGGGCTCAGATCGCTCCAGGAATCGCTGTCGCGCACCTTGACGCCTTCGAGCTCGCCGTTCGCGAACACGATGTCGCCGCTCGCGACACCGAGCGCGAACAGCGCGGGCTCCTGCAGTTCCGGCGGCAGATCCGCGATGATCGGCAGCAGTTGTTCGATGGTGCCGTCGAGCGTCGGCGCGCTGCGCGGCCCGTTGAACCAGCTGAACTTCTTTTCGTCGCGCGTATAGCGCAGGCCGACCGTGAGGTGCGTGCGATCGCCGAGCGTCCAGATCGTGTCGCCGAACAGGGCGTAGGCGCGCGAGTCGGCGCTGTTGATCATTTCCTCGCGCCAGCGATGGTCGCGCAGGCTCAGCGGCACATCGAAAGAGGCGAGCACGTCGCTGAAATAGCCGAACAAGGTGCCGGTCGGCGTCGGCGCGACGCCTTGCGTGCGGATCAGCGTGTCGAGGCTGTCGGTGAACACGTTGACCTGCGAAGTCTGCTCGGCTTTCTCGCGGTAGTAGCTCGCGCCGGCGACCCAGTCGACCGTGTCGGTCTCGCCGGAGAATTTGAATTCCTGATAGAAGCTGCGGTTGTCCTCGATGTTCGCGGTGTCGAGGTACAGATAGCGGCGGTTCGTGCCATCCTCGTCCTCGCGATTGATCGTGTCGAACTCGCGCCAGGCCGTGGTCGAGGTGAAATGTCCCCAGCCGGCATCGTGGTTGATCGCGAGCGTCGCGCCGTCGAACGTGCGCGATTCCTCGTTGCCTTCGACGTCGTTGAACACGGGCGCATGGCGCGGATCGAGGAACGTCGCCGGATCCGGCGGCACGGTCGGGTAGTCCGGCGACGGCGGCAGCGGCACGATGCCGATCGCCGGGCGCGCGAGCTGGTCGAGCCGTTCGTGGTCCCAGGTCAGTACCGCGTTCGTCGCGCTGCCGACGTCCCAGCGCAACGCGGCGCGCGCGGCCTGGTTGTCGTCGCCGTTGAGGTCGCGGCCCGTTGCCGCGTCGCGCAGCCAGCCATCGGATTCGTTGCTCAGCGCGCTGACGCGCAGCGCGACGCGTTCGCCGAGCGGCGCATTCAGCAATCCGTCGAGATAGCGCTGGCCGTCGTTGCCCAGGCGCGCCGTCACGCGTCCTTCGAGTTCGCGTCCGGGCTGCTTGGTGATCAGCGAGACCGCGCCGGCCGCGCTGTTGCGTCCGAACAGAGTGCCCTGCGGACCCTTGAGCACTTCGATGCGTTCGATGTCGTTGAACGCGAGCACCGAACCGCCGGAACGCGCCGAGTAGACGCCGTCGATGTAGACGCCGACGGCGGGATCGGTGCCGATGCCGAAATCGCCGGTGCTGATGCCGCGGATCGCGAAGTAGGGCTGAGTCTTTTGCCCGCTGACGACGAGGCCCGCCCGATGGCGGTCATTACCGCGCGCCAGCTCGCCGCCTTTCGCACCTTCCTGCGCGGCGAGGGCGAGCGTATCGGCACCGTGCTGCTCGACCCGGACGCTCCCGAGGACGCGTTCCTCTC
>CAMLSI010000306.1 GCA_946482585.1 uncultured Lysobacteraceae bacterium | reverse complement strand
GCGTGAAGTTCTGCGCGAAATTCGCCGCCGGCACGAAGCTCACGCCCGCGAGCAGCGTATTCACGTCGGCGATCGCGCCGCCGGCCGACCAGATGCCGGTGCCCGCGTTGAACGTCGACGTCACCGCACCCGCCGTCGCTGTCGTCAGCGTTCCGGCTGCCGTGTTCGACAAGGTCAGCGTCACCGTCGCGTTCGCCGAATCGACGTCGCTGACGACGATGTCGGCGAGGTTCAGCGTCGTGTCCTCGGTATACGTTTCCGCCGCCGACAGATTGCTCGCCTGCGGCGCATCATTGACCGCTGTGACGTTCACCGTGAAGGTTCGTGTCGTCGTGTCGGACGTGCCGAACACGACGCCGCCGTCGTCGCGCACCGTGACCGTGATCGTCGCGCTGCCCGACTGGTTCGCGCCGGGCGTATAGCTCAGCGAGCCGGTCGTCGCGCCCGACAGATACGTGACCGCCGGATTGGGGATCAGCGCCGGATTGCTCGATGCCGCGGTGACCGTGATCGCCTGGTCGATCGCATCGTTGTCGCCGATGCCGCCGAGATTGACCGTCTGCAGGGCACTGTCTTCGGCAATCGCGGCCGGATCGGCGATCGCGTCGATCGTCGGCGGGTTGTTGTAGACCCATGCGCAGCGGCTGTTCTCCCAGCCGACGTCGGCGAGCAGGCAATCCGAGAGACCGGTCTGGCTGAACACGTCGGCGTTGGCCGACGGCTCCATGAGCTGGTTCGGCGAGGCGTCGGAGTGGAAATGGGAAATACTGGAACCGCCGATGATGGGGTTCGGCGCATACATGCGCAGGCGGTCTTCGTTGCGCGCCAGCGCGACCTGCGAGCCGAGGTTCGTCGTGACCGACATGCCGTCCCAGACCAGCAGCGGGTCGTGCGTGAACGCGATCACGCGCTCGGCGTTGGTCATCGCCGAGAAGCGCTTGTTCGTGCCGCCGCCGTCGATGTCGTTGTCGCGCAGGAAGTCCGACCAGATGTCGGTGATGCCGTTGAAGTAGCCGCCGTAGGGCGTCGTCGGCCCCGTACAGCCGGCCGGCGTGCGGCACAGCAGCGCGGCGAAACCGAGGCCGTGGCCGAGCTCGTGCAGCACGACCGGATACAGCGCGATCGTGCCGGCGGGCGGCGTTCCGCTGAGGCCGTACCAGAAGCGCGTCGAGCCGAGGCATCCGGTGTCGTTGAGATCGATGCGCGAGTTGAACGTCGCGTTGATCTCGTTGCCGGTGCCGTTGAGTTCCTGATCGAGCAGCGCCTCGGCGAGCGCGACCGGGAAATAGCGCTGACGCCCGCTGTCGGAAAGGACGATGCTGGTGGCCGCGCCGGCAGAACCGAGCGTGCCGCTGCTCGCGTTGCAGTTGAGCACCTGGAAGCTCGCGTTCACCTTGATGACGCGATTGCTCGTGAGCGCGGCGCCCCAGGTGTTCACGGCCGTCTGGAACAGGATGGTGCGCTGCTGGCCGAGCGTCAGGCCGGTGTTGCCGCCTTCGGGCGTCGCCGCCGTCGCGTCATCGAAGCCCTGTCCCGGCGTCGTGACGAGCTGGAACGTCGCCGCGGGTGCGGCCGATGCGGCGGCGCCGAGCGCGAGTGCGAACGCCATGCGATGCAGGAAGGACATCATGGCTGCGGCTCCGCGGCCGCGTGCTCGTGCCCGTGTCCGGGCTCCTCGCACTGCATGCGGACGTTGCCGTCGGCATCGATCGTGGCCGTCGCGCTGTGCTGGTAGCCGCTGGTGTCGATGTAGAGGAATCCGTTCGGCCAGCGGCGCAGGCTCATGTCGACCTGCGGCGCGAGGACGGTTTCGGTCGGCAATGCCGAACCCGGCGGCGCGGCGACGAGTTCGCCGGTCCGCGGGTCGATGTGCGCCTGCTGTTCCGCCGGCGCGGCGCTTCGACCGGGATCGGCCGCCGGCGCCGCCTCGCGCGCGCGCAGCGCCGCGGCACTCGCTGCCGGCAGTTCGTCGACGGTCACAGCGCGCAGGTTGCGCTTGGGCGGTACGGAAGAGACGGACGGCGGCGGCGCCGCCGACGCGACGGAAACGACAACAGCCAATACGGCCGCAGCAACGGCAGCACGCGACAACGACATGAGTTTTCCCCCTGAAAAAGCGGCCGCAGCGAGCGGCCGGATCAGTCTACGGCCGGCGCGTGGCATCCCTGCCGTCGACGCGCGCGGTGTGGACACGTTTTACATTTCAAGCGCAAAGCAGGATCGATGCCGATCGTCGTTGCCGCCGGGCCCGTGATGGCCGGACCGCCGGGCAGCGCCCGATGGCAGGTTCCAGTCGGGGCCGGCGGAGAGTCCGTGCCGGCCGCTGCCGGTACGACCGGGCCGGTAGCTCCTGTGACGGCCGCCCCGGAGACGGCAACCGCCTCGGTCGCGGGCCCGATACGGGCGCCGCAGCGCGCAGGCATACTCCGCGATGGACACGACGCCGCGGCAACGCCGGCGACGGTCCACGGGGCCGGCGCACCGCGCCAGCGACAGGGGATAGGGGAATCTCGCCGCGAACCGATACGCACCGCAGGCACGGTGCGGCTGCGCGCGCGCGGGCACCTGCGACCGGCACCGGCAGCACCGCCACGACGATCCATCGCCGGTCGCGCTGCGCACTCCCGGGTGCGGCGCGCACGCCATCCATCGCCCGCTGAGGAAATCGATCCGATGCTCCACCCCGTCAGAACTGCCGCCCTAGCCGGGCTGCTGACATTCGCGTTCGGCTTGCCGAACGCGCAGGCCATACAGCCCGCCGCCGACAGCGGCCGCCAGGCCGAAAGCGCCACGCGTCCCACGCGCCTGTTCGCGGAACCCGCGCTCGACGCGCTGCCGTCGCTGACGCTCGCGGCCCAGGAAGACACGCTGCTCTCGGGCAAGCTCGCCGCGTTCCGGCAACGCCACGGCGGCAGCTGGGACCTGCGCTGGGACGATCGCGCGGATCGCGCCAACGTCGTGCAGGGCAGCGGCGTCGCGCTGATCCCGGGCCGCGGCAACCGGCTCACGCTGCAGCAGTCCGGCCTCGCGCACGACTCCGACCTGAATCTCGGCACCGTCGCCGCGAAGGCGCGCGACTTCATCGCGACCGCGGACGACCTGCTGCGCATCGACGGCATCGACCTGCGCCTCGACGGCGAACGCAGCATCCGCGCCGGCGGTGACAACCCGGTCTGGTTCCTCGAGTTCGGCCAGTTCCACAAGGGCGTGCGCGTCGATGGCGCGTTCGTCTACGTGCGCGTCGCGCAGGGCAACGTGGTGCAGTTCGGCGCCGAGCGCGTCGCGGACGTGGCAATCGGCGCGCAGCCCGCGCTGACGCGCGACGACGCCTTCGCCCGCGCCTGGGACCAGCTCGGCTTCCGCAGCAGCGTCGAGGTCGGCGAATTCGATCAGCGCGGCGAACTGCGCATCTATCCGCTGCTGCCCGAGGGCGGTCGCTACGGCGAACGCTATGCGGACGCGCGCGGCGCGGGCTACCGGCACGTGCTCGCCTGGCGCTACCAGTTCCGCGTCAAGGGCGACGACGCGACCTGGCAGGTGCTCGTCGACGCGCAGGACGGCCACGTGATCCAAGCGCGCGACCTCACCGTGAACGTCAACGCGACCGTCACCGGCGGCGTCTATCCGACGACCAACAGCGACACCGAAATCGTCGTGCCGCTGCCGTTCGTCGAACTGAGCAACGGTACGACCAAGATCACCGACACGCTCGGCATCTACGACTATTCCGGCGGCACGGCCACGGCCACGCTCAACGGCAAGTATTTCCGGATGTCGGACGCCTGCGGCGCGATCTCGCTCGCCAACGGCACCGACGGCAATCTCGCGTTCGGCACGAGCGCAGGCACCGACTGCACGACGCCGGGCGTCGGCGGCGCCGGCAACACGCATGCGTCGCGCACGGGTTTCTATCACCTGTCGCGCATCAACGAGAAAGCGCGCACCTTCTTCCCGGCCAACACCTGGCTGCAGGGCAAGGTGACCGCGAGCATGAACATCAACAACACCTGCAACGCGTCGTGGAACGGCTCGACGCTGAACTTCTACCACTCCGGCCCGCATCCGACGAATCCCGCCATGGTCTGCTCCAACACCGGCGAGATCGCCGCAGTGTTCCTGCACGAGTGGGGTCACGGCATGGACACCAACACCGGCGGTTCCGCCGGCGAGAACGGCTCGGGCGAAGCGGTCGGCGACACGTTCGCGTTCCTCGAGACGCGCGATTCCTGCATCGGCCAGAATTTCGCGCCGGGTTTCAATTGCCACAATTGCACGAATTGCACCGGCGTGCGCGACGTCGGCGACTTCGGCCTCGCCGCATCGGCCGACAAGCGGGCGAGCCCGGCCAATCTCGGCAGCGACACCGGCATCAACTGCGACCGCCTCGCCTGCCCGTACACCACGCCCTCGGGCCAGCCTTACCGCGGTCCGATGGGCTACGAGGGCCACTGCGAAAGCTACATCGCGAGCGCGGCGAACTGGGATCTCACGCAGTCGCTGATCGAGCGCTTCGGCGCGAGCGGCTGGGGCAAGATGGACCGCATCTGGTACGCCAGCCTGACGCCGAGCAAGAGCGCCTATCGTGTCGCGTCGGGCGGTACCTGCAACCTCGCCGCCTCGGTCGACGGCTGCGCCGCGACGAACTGGTACACCGTGTTCCTGCCCGCCGACGACGATGACGGCAATCTTGCGAACGGCACGCCGAACGCCTGCCGCATCTGGGACGCCATGAATGCGCACGGCATCGCCTGCGGCACGCGCCCGGCCTGTTCCGGCGATGCGCCGGACTTCCGCCTCAGCGTGACGAACACACCGCAGGCGATCTGCGCGCCGGCGTCGGCGATGTTCAATCTGAACACCGTGAGCGACCTCGGCTTCACGAACGCGATCACCCTGAGCGCAACCGGCAATCCCGGCGGCTCGAGCGTGAGCTTCACGCCGAATCCGGTCGCACCGGGCAGCCCGGCGACGATGACGGTCACGACGACCGGTGTCGCCGCCGGCACGAGCACGCTGACGATCACCGGCGCCGCCACGGCGAGCCCGGGCCACAGCGCGAGCGCGCAGCTCTCGGTGGCGACCGGCACGCTGGCCGCGACGACGCTGACCGCGCCGGCCAACGACGCGACCGGCGTCAGCGTGGTCACGCCGGTCACACTGAGCTGGGCGGCGATCGCCGGAACGAGCACGTACACCGTCGAAGTCGCGACCGATGCCGCGTTCGCGCAGATCGTCGCGAGCCGCTCGGACCTCACGCAGACGAGCTGGGCCGTCAGCGGCCTGCAGTCGCTCACCACGTACTACTGGCGTGTCCGCGCCGGCAACATCTGCGGCGCCGGCACGAATTCGAGCGTGTTCCGGTTCGTCACTGCGGCGATGCCCGGCGACTGCAACGCCGGCCAGAGCGCGAACAGCCTGTTCAGCGACGACGTCGAGGGCGATGTCAGCGGCTGGACGACGAGCGCGGGCACCGGCACGCAGACCTGGGCCGTGAGTACGGCGCGCCCGTCGTCGCCGAGCAAGGCCTGGCTCGCCACCGACATCACGACCACGTCCGACCAGCGCCTCGTCTCGCCGGCCGTCGCGCTGCCGACCGGCGAGAATCCGCTGACATTGAGCTTCCAGAGCGATCTGAATCTCGAACCCAATACGGCAACCAGTTGTTACGACGGTGGCCTGATCGAGATCTCGACCAACGGCGGCACGAGCTGGACCCAGCTCACCGGCGCGCTACTGCTGACCGATCCGTACACCGGCCCGGCCGGCACCGGTCCCGTGAACGGACTGCAAGTCTGGTGCGGCACGCGCGCGTACAAGAAGTCAGTCGTCGACCTGAACGGCTACGCGGGCCAGACCGTGCGCTTGCGCTTCCGCGCCGCGACCGACTCCTCCGCAGGCCTCGCGCCGCACGGCTGGTACGTCGACGACATCAAGGTGCAGAGCTGCCGCAGCGTGCCGGCCGATCGCCTCTTCGCGAACGGCTTCCAGACCTGACGCGAATCGCAGGAATGAAAAAAGGCCGCCTTCGGGCGGCCTTTTCGTTGCGTTGAATCTTCCGGCGGATATTCAGAAGGCCCGACGCAAGGTGGATTGAGTGCGGCGGAGCCGACCTGCCTTCACGCCAGCCCGAGCTGCCGGTCGTGCACGCGCCCGAGCAGCACCTGCGCCGCGACCGCGCCGCTGAGCGCACTGAACATGTCCCACTGCGTATCCCAGACGTCGCCCTGCGTCGCGAGATAGGCGTCGGCCGCACCGCCCATGATGACGGCGGCCCACCATTCGATGAACTCGAAGAACGCGCTGAAACTCAAGGCTGCCGCGCAGACGAGGTAGAACAGCCAGCCGCCGCGCACGAGCGGCGTGCAGCGCAGCAGCAGTTCGCGCGCGAGAATCGCCGGAACGAAACCCTGCGCGAAATGACCGAGACGGTCGTAGTTGTTGCGCACGAGCCCGAACCAGTCGCGCCAGAGATCGCCGAGCGGTGTCAATGCATAGGTGTACTTGCCGCCGTAGATCAGGATCAGGCAATGGATCGCAATGAGCCAGTACAGCAATCGCGTCAGCGGAAACCGCTGCCGCGTCGCGATCAGCAGCGGAATCGCCGCGAGCACCCAG
>CAMLSI010000305.1 GCA_946482585.1 uncultured Lysobacteraceae bacterium | reverse complement strand
CGGAAAAATACGCGCACGTGACGTTCTTCTTCTCCGGCGGCCGCGAAGCGCCGTACGCGGGCGAGGAGCGCGTGCTGATTCCGAGTCCGAGGGTCGCGACCTACGATCTGCAGCCCGAGATGAGCTGCCCCGAGCTCACCGGCCAGCTCGTGGCTGCGATCGAATCGGGCCGCTTCGATTTCATCGCCTGCAACATCGCGAATCCCGACATGGTCGGCCACACCGGCATGCTCGATGCGGCCATCGCTGCGGTCGAGGCGGTCGATGTCGCGCTCGGCCGCATCGAGACCGCGATCCGCGCGAGCGGCGGCGCGCTGCTGATCACGGCCGACCACGGCAACCTCGAGCAGATGCTCGACGAGAACGGCCAGCCGCATACGCAGCACACCGTCGGACCGGTGCCGCTGGTCTATGTCGGCCCGGGCCGTCCACGCATCGAGCGCGGCGCGCTGCGCGATCTCGCGCCAACCGTGCTGAGCCTGCTCGGACTGCCGGTTCCGGCCGAGATGACCGGCCGTCCGCTGCTCCATTTCGACGCCTGAGGCGAGGCGCATGCGCACTCCTGCGGCGGGCGGATTCGCCGGCGCGGTACTGGCGGTCGTGCTCGCGCTGGCCGGTAACGCGCCGGCGTTCGCGCAGGAGGGCGAACCCGCGCTCGCGGCAGCCGAACCGGCGGCAGCGTCTACGGCGGAGCCTGCCGCACCGAGCGCCGAGGAGCGCGACGCGCAGCAGAAGCTCGACGCGACGCGCGCGGAAATCCGCAAGCTCGCCGAGCAGCGCCGGTTGACCGAGGCCGAGAAGGGCGGCGTTGCGGTCGAATTGCGCGACCGCGAAACGCGCATCGCGACCATCGCGCGCGAATTGCGCCAGCTCGACGAACGACTCGCCGAGCAGCAGCGCGCGCTCGACGAACTCCAGGCGCGCAAGCGCGAGCTCGAAGGCAAGCTCAAGACGCAGCGCGATGCGCTCGCGGCGCTGCTGCGTTCGGCCTATGCGCTGGGCCGGCACGAGGAGCTCAAGCTGATCCTGCAGCAGAACGAAGTCGCGACCACGTCGCGCGTCCTCGCGTATCACCGCTATTTCCAGCGCGCGCGCATGGATCGCATCGGCGAACTGCTCGCCGACCTCGTCGATCTGGCCAAAGTGCAGCAGGCGATCGAGGCGCAGGTCGCCGAGATCACGACGACGCGCGATGCACGCAACGTCGAGAGCGCGCGGCTCGACGCCGAGCGCGTCGAGCGTCAGGGCGTGCTCGATGCGCTCGATGCGAGCCTGCGCGATCAGGGCGCGCGCCTCGCCGCGCTCGGCAAGGACGAGGCCGCGCTGCTCGGATTGCTCGAACGCCTGCGCGACGTGTTCGCCGATATTCCGAAGCAATTGCAGGCGGCCGAGCCGTTCGCCGCGCGCCGCGGCCGGCTGCCGTGGCCGCTCGCGGGCAAGATCGCCGTCGGTTTCGGTTCGAGCGACGACTCGGGCCGCGCGATTTCCGGCATCGTGGTCGCGGCGAATACCGGCGCCGAGATCCGCGCCGTGTCGCACGGCCGCGTCGCCTATGCGGACTGGCTCAAGGGTTACGGCCTGATCCTGATTCTCGATCATGGCGACGGTTACATGAGCCTCTACGGCTATAACGAAACTCTGCTCAAGGACGTCGGAGACTGGGTCGATGCCGGCGAGCCGATCGCGACCGCCGGCACCAGCGGCGGTCGCAGGAATGCCGGGCTCTACTTCGAGCTGCGTGCACGCGGCAAACCGCTCGATCCGCGCGGCTGGCTCAAGTCGGCCCCTTGATCGCGGCGGTCGCGACGGCACTTCTGTCGTCGACGCGGGTCAGAGCCCGTTCATCGCCGCGGTATAGTCGCCGCAAGTCCGCCGGAGTCGTTGCCATGCCGTCCCGTCCGCTGCTGTTGTTCGCCCTGATGTCTTTCGCGTTCGCCGCGCAGGCCGACGCGCCGGCCGCGCCCGAAACGGCGGAGGCCGCTGCCGCCAAGGCCGGCGTCAGCATCGATGACGTGCGCACGTTCACTGCGGTCTACAACCTCGTCAAGCAGGCCTACGTCGACGACGTCGGCGACAAGCGGCTCATGGAGGCCGCGATCAAGGGGCTGCTGGCCGGACTCGATCCGCACAGCGAATACCTCGATCCGCGCGGCCTCAGCGATCTCACCGAAGGCACGAGCGGCGCCTACGACGGCCTCGGCCTCGAGGTGCTCACGATCGACGGCGTGCTGCGCGTCGTCGCCCCGATCGACGATACGCCGGCCGAGCGCGGCGGCATCAAGCCCGGCGACATCATCACGCGCATCGACAGCAAGGCGGTTTCGTCGGAAAACGTCAACGAATCGGTCGAACTGCTGCGCGGCAATCCCGGCAGCAGCGTCGTGCTGACCGTACTGCACGAAGGCGAATCCGTGCCGGTCGACATCACGCTCAAGCGCGAGAAGATCAAAGTCGCGAGCGTGCGTGCGCGCTGGCTGGAACCGGGCTATGCCTACCTGCGCGTCGCGCAGTTCCAGGAAGACACCGGCGCCGAACTCAAGCGCAAGTTCGCCAAGCTCAGGGGCAAGGATGCCGCCGTGCGCGGCGTCGTGCTCGACCTGCGCAGCAATCCGGGCGGGCTGCTCACCGCCGCGGTCGAAGTCAGCGACGTGTTCCTCGACAGCGGAACGATCGTGACGACGCGCGGCCGCCTGCACGACACCGATCTCAGTTTCAGTGCGACCAACGGCGATCTCACCGGCGGCGCGCCGCTCGCGATCATTGTCGACCGCGGCACGGCGTCGGCCGCCGAAATCGTCGCGGGTGCGCTCAAGGACAATCATCGCGGCCTGATCCTCGGCCAGAAGACCTTCGGCAAGGGCTCGGTGCAGACCGTGCTGCCGCTCGAAGACGGGCACGCGGTCAAACTGACGACGGCGCGGTACTACACGCCGAGCGGTGTCTCGATCCAGGCCACCGGCATCGTGCCGGACATCGAACTGCGCGATCTCAAGCTCAGCGTGCGCGATGCGCCGCCGAGCCTGATCACGAGCGAGCGCGATCTGCCGAATCATCTCCAGGGCGAGAACGAAAAGCCCGAGGCGAGCGCCGCCAACACCGAGGCGCCGCCGCTCGACGACTACGCGCTCAACGAAGCCGTGCACGTGCTCAAGGCGATGACCCTGCGCAAGCCCGCGTCCGCGTCGCCGGCCAAGGGCTGACGCCGGACGCGCCCGAGGCTACTTCGGCCGGGCCGGCGGATACGGGAACGGCGTGATCTTCTCGCCGCTCGCGGCATCGCGGATCGCCGCCGGGCTGCGGCGTTCGACTTCCTCGACTTTCACGATCGCGTGCATCGGCAGGTGCAGGGCGCGCGTGTGCTCGAATTCCTCGCGCAGTCGTTCTTCGGTCGGATCGACGACGAGGCCTTCGCCGCGCGGCTCGAACACGAGCTGGCCGACTTCGGTAAAGCCCCAGAGATGGCTCGTTCCGACGTGCCGGGCGTATATCTCGTAACTCTTGCCGTTGTTGATGAAGGTAATTTTATAAAGTGTATTCATGATGTCCGCGATGGCGTGAAACGTTCGCCGTTCACTGGCGCAGGCGGCGCGCGATCGACGGGCGCGAGATCAGCGCCATCAGCGCGCCGACGAGAAAACCCGCGATGTGCGTCCACCAGACCACCGCCCCGAATGTCGGGCCGACGTAGGTGAACAGCAGTTGCAGCAGCACCCAGAACCCGATCAGTGCGGGCGCCGGGACTTTGACGAATTCGAGGAACAGGCCGAGCGGCAGCACCAGGCCGAGGCGCGAGCGCGGAAACAGCGCGAGGTAGGCGCCGACGACGGCCGACACGGCGCCGCTCGATCCGACGATCGGCGTGAACGCGCTCGACAGGGTCAACGCGCCGACCAGATTGGCGACGGCACCGCCGACGAGATACAGCGTGAGGAAGCGGCGCGAGCCGAGCAGTCGCTCCGCGGCGAGTCCGAAGATCATCAGGAACAGCAGATTGCCGGTCAGGTGCAGCCAGTTCGCGTGCACGAACAGTGCACTGAACAGGCGCAGCGCGCGCAGTTCGATGAGCTGGCGGATCAGCGGCGCGCTCGTGTCGAACAGTTGCGCGGGGACGGTGCCCCAGCGGGCGAGCAGCGCGAGGCGTTCGTCGCCGCTCGTCGCCGCGAGCCAGAAGAACGCGAGCACGCTCAGCGCGACGATGCTGATGGTCGCCCATGGCGGAGTGGGACGACGGCGCGACTCGACCTGGATGAAGACCACGAAACCCTCGCTCGCGCATCGGTCCGCGCCGGCGGCGCGGAAACCGGATCAGGAACCGCCGCGCGGCACGAGGAAGCGCTGGCCGTGGTAAGTGAGAACGACGCCGTCGCTGCGGATCTCCGCGATGCGCACATCGCCGGCGAGTTCGTCGCCCTCGACCTGGCGGTTGCCGTTGAGGACGACGAAACGCTGTTCCGGCGCTGCGCTGTAGACGTGCATCGACATCTTCAGCTCGGGCAGTTCCTTGCGCACGTTGTACGGCAGTTGCCAGTAGACCGGCAATTGCTCGAGCGCGGGCGCTGCGGGCGGAGCGGACGCGACGGGTGCTTCCGGCGTCGCAGCCGGAGGCGGAATGGCGTTCGGCGGTGGAGCGGCCTCGGCCGTCGGCGGCTTCGGCGGCTTCGGCGGCGTTGCGTCGGCGACGGGTGGCTTCGGCGGAGCGGGCGGTGGTGCCTTCTGGTCCGGTGGTACGAAGCCCGGGCGCGACGATACCGAGGCCGTCGGCGCCTTCGCGGCGCCGGTGGGTTTCGGCGGCGGCGCGGCGGCGCGTTCCTTGAAGAACGGCGAACGGCCCGGTTCGCCGGCCGGTGGCGGCGCATCGGCCGCGAATGATCTTTCCTTGGCGGCCTGCTTCGCGGCGAGCCCCTCGGCATCGTTGAGCGGCGTTTCCGGCGGCGGCGCACCGAGCGCCTGCGGTGCGGCTTCGCCCGGCGCGAGCGGGTTGGCGCCGGGCGGACGCGGTTCGGACTCGCGCTCGGCTACTTCCTGGACCGTCGGCGGATTCGGTGGCGACGGCGCCTGGTTGCTGAGCCGCGGTGCCGTGGCGAGCGTGGAGACCCCGTTGGGATTCGGCACCGCGTTCGGACCCATGGTCGGTCGGCGCTGGTCGGCGGCGCTGACCGGTGCCCCCGGCGGCGCATCGGCCGGCGGCGCTGCGGCCAGCGGGCCGGGACCGGCGTTGCGGGCTTCGCCGGTCGCGGATGCATCGGCGGGTTTGCCGGTTCCGGGCGTCGCCGCGGTGGTGTCGTCCGGCGTACCGGGCCGCGACAGATACCAGCCGGCGCCGAGCACGCCGACGATCGCGACGGCCAGGTACGGCAGCAGCGAACGCCGTTGCGACGAGCGGGCGAACGGCGTGCCGAGATTCGGCGGTTCGCCGAGGCGACGCTGCTGCTCCGCCTTCTTCAGCGCTTCATGGATCAGGGACATGGCATCGTCGAATCGTGGTCGTGTTTCGGTTAGTCGGCCGTGCGCGCGAGCCGCGGGCCGTCGCTGCCGAGCGAGGACAGCGCGAACAGCGTCTCCTGCCCGACGATGCCGTCTGCGGTCAATCCGTAGGCGGCTTGCAACTTGCGTACGCGCTCTTCGAGCGCATTGTCGAAAAATGCGGGGCCGAGGCCGGCTTCGGCATGACCGTCCAGACGGGCGATCTGCTGCTTGACCCAGCTCACGCCGTTGCCGGCATCGCCGAGGCGCAGCGGTACCGGCGTATCTGCCGGCACGCGCCAGGTCACGGCAAAGCCGCCACGCCAGATGCGCTGCAGTTCGCCGCGCGTGAGCCGATGGCCGACCCCGGCGAAGTCTAGCCTAACGGCGTCGCCGGCTACGCCGCGCAGCAACGCGAGTCCGCGCTTGCCGTCGTATTCCAGTTCGAGCAGCAGCGGCCGATCGAAGCGCAGCAGTTGATCGAGCGTGGCGTGGCCGCGCAGACAATCGAAGCCCGGAAAGATGTGCGGCTGGCAACGTGCGGCATCGGCGACGCCGACGTCCTGCGAACTGACCTGCCAGCGCGCGAGAAGTTGCGTCCAGGCCATGAGGTCGGCGCCGTCGACCGTGCCGAGTTTCGCGCCGAGCTCCGCGGCGGCGTCTACGGCCGGCGGCGCTTCCGGTTGCGCGACGACCGGCGCCGGCGGCGGTGCGACCGGCTGCGGACGCTGCAGCCAGGCAACGCCGGCGATGCCGGCGACGAGGATCGCAGCCAGCGCGACCCAGCGGCCGTAGCGACGCAGGTAGTAGCGCGCGTGGCCCGGCAGCGTTTCGTCGGCGGCGAGATCGACGAGGCGTTCGCCGATGCTGTCGGTGTCGCGCGCGAAGCCGGCCATGAGCGCACGGTCGCCGATCACGTTGATCAGGCGCGGAACGCCGCCCGAACGCTGGTACAGCGCGCGCAGCCCGAGCCGCGAGAACGGCAGCTTGCGCGATCCCGCGACCGCCATGCGATGGCGCACGTAGGCTTCGCTCTCGTCCGCGTTCAGCGGCGTCAGGTGATAGCGCGCGGTGATGCGTTGCGCGAGCTGGCGCAGGTCCTCGCGCTCGAGCAGGCGGCGCAGCTCGGGTTGTCCGAGCAGGATGATCTGCAGCAG
>CAMLSI010000304.1 GCA_946482585.1 uncultured Lysobacteraceae bacterium | reverse complement strand
GCTATTTCGACTATCACCACACCGCCGACGACACGCTCGACAAGGTCGATCCGGAGCAACTCGCGCAGGTCGTCGCGGTCTACGCGAGCTGGGCCTATATGGCAGCGGAAGCGGACGGCGACTTCGGCTCGGCACCCGGAGCCTTCAAGACCGCCGACGGCGACGACTGATTTCCGCCGCGGCGCAACCTGCCGCAACGACGCGGTCACGAACTTGGCAGCGATCCGGCGACACGCTACAACGCAACGCCAGAGGATCGCCGCCGGAGACTGCATGACCGCGTCGTTGATGTCGTTCGCCGCACGTTGCGCATTGGGCCTCTGCGCGCTGTCGCCTCTGGCCGCGCAGGAATCCGCCGCGACGCCGCAGGATGCGGCCGATGCCGCCGACGCCGCGATGAAGGCGGCGCGCGAACGCGCCGAGGCGGACGAACGTGCGGCGCGCACGCAGCTCGTGCGCGAATCGCGAATCCTCTTTCCGCAACGCGCCGGCAAATTCGAGCTGCAGCGCAGCGCGAGAGACCCCGAACCGTTCAACGGCGTGTTTCTCGTCTACCGCTACGGCGGCGATATCGATGCCGACGTGGAAGTCAGCGTCGCCCCGCTCGGCAGAGGCGCCGACGACCAGGTCATGGCGCTCGCCGCACGGCACGCCGGATCGTGCGCGAACATCGATCCCGGCAAACCCGAACTCGGTATCGCGGTCGTCCGCATGGATCCGTGGACGCGACGCGCGATCGAGCTCCAGGACGGTCGCAAGCTGCCCGCGCTGCATCGATTGTGTTCGAGCATCGCCGGCTACCGGACGCGCGTGGTCGACCACACCCTGGTCGCCTATCGCGATTTCTACGTGCTGAGTCTGCGCGTGACCGCAAAAGCGTCGGAAGCGCTTCGCGCCGAAGGACTCGTGAACCGCGCCGCCGACGTGCTGTTCCCCCGCATCCACGTGCAGAACATCGGCAACTGCATGCCTCCCGACAAGCCGAAGCTCGTCATCGTCGACGAGATCGACCGCGGCGCGGATCGCGTGAGTGGGGACGGCAGCTACCTGTACGCAACGAAGAAACCCAACGAACGCGAGCTGACGAAGTTGCTCGAAAAGGCAGCGGAACGCCGCCGCCAGACCTCGTGTGTCGTCGATTTCTCGTTGGCTTCGCTGTTGCCCGACGAAAAATTCGAGATCCTGCGCTTCCCGGCAGGCTCCTGGACCCAGCATTCGCCCTTCGCACCGTTGGAGAAGGCTCGATCGAAACCGCAACAATAAGGGCAGAAGCCGCCCTCATTGTCGGCCATGCTCTACCCATCTGCCTCTAGAGGCATACACGGAGAACCCGAATGACCCTGCAGACCTATCACGGCAGTTGCCATTGCGGCACCGTCCGCTTCGAAGCCGACATCGATTTCAGCACCGGCACCGGCCGCTGCAATTGCTCGATCTGCACGAAACTGCGCAAGTGGGGTCTCACCATCAAGCCCGAGGCATTCCGCCTGCTGTCCGGCAAGAATGACCTCTCCGAATACCAGTTCGGCACCAAGTCGGGCACCTATCGCTTCTGCCGCCACTGTGGCCTGCACCCGTTCAGCGACGGCTACATCGAGCAGATCGGCGGCGCCTTCGTCTCGATCAACATCGCGTGCCTCGACGACGTACCGCCGGAAACGCTGATCGCCGCGCCGCTGACCTATTTCGACGGCCGCAACAACAAGTGGTGGGAAACGCCGGCGGAAACGCGGCACCTGTAAGCGCACCGATTACGGCGAGCCGCGACAGCGCGCGCTGCGCGCGATCTCAACGACGCTGCAGCAGATCCCACGGATTGCCGTACAGGTCGAGAAACACGACGACCTTGCCGTAGTCCTCGCTGCGAGGTTCCTCGGCGAAGCGCACGCCGTGCGCGCGCATGTGGGCGAAGTCGCCGTCGAAATCGTCGGTGTCGAGAAACAGGAATACGCGGCCGCCGGACTGGCGGCCGATCTGCGCCTGCTGCTCCTGTGTCGCGGCCTGCGCGAGCAGCAGGCCCGCGCCGCCGCCGCGTGGTGCGACGACGACCCAGCGCTTGCCGCCGCCGCGATCGCTGTCTTCGACGAGCGTGAAACGCAGCGCCTGCGTGAAGAACGCGATGGCTTCGTCGTAGTCGCGCACGAGCAGCGCGACGAGGCTCAGCCGCGCACTCATGCGGCCGCGCCGTGCTGGCGATAGTGTTCGGCGAACAGTACGGCAGCGCTCGCGGCGATGTTGAGGCTTTCGACATCGCCGGTGCCCGGAATCGTCAGACGACGATCGGCCGCACCGATCAGGCCTGCGCTCATGCCTTCGTTCTCGGCGCCGAACACGAACGCGGTGCGCGCCGCGAGCGGCTGCGCGTACAGCGACACGCCGCCGCGCGGCACCGTCGCCGCGATCGTGAATCCGGCCTCGCGCAGCAGCGCAAGCATGTCTTCCCCAGCCTGCGGCCGCGCGAGCGGAACGATTTCGGCACCGCCTTCGGCAACGCGGCAGGCGGCGCCCGATACGGTCAGCGACGAGTCCGGCGGCAGCACGACCCCGGCCACGCCGAAGTTCGCCGCGCTGCGCAGCACCGCGCCGAAGTTGTGCGGATTGCCGACACCGTCGAGCACGACGAGCACGGCCGGCGCCGGCGCGTCCGGCATGCGTGCGATCAATTCGCGCAGCGACAGCGGCGGCTGACGCCGCATTTCGAGGCAGATGCCTTCGTGATGCTGGCTCGAGGTCAGCTTCGCGAGATCGGCGTCGGCGACGACGCGATAGCCGAGCCGCTGCTGCACGCACCAGGCGAGCAGACGCTTGAACTGCGGGATGCGCTCTTCGGTCAGATAGGCCTTGCGCAGATCCTGCGGCCGCCGCGCGAACGCGGCTTCGCAGGCATTGATGCCGAACACGCGCAGTTCTTCGTGACGCTGCACGATTTCCGGGCGCAGCGCGCGCTCCAGATCCGGCGACGCATCGCGACGCGACGGCGCGTCGAAGCGCGGCTTGTCGTGACGGCGCGATGCGTCGGCGCCGGGCCCGCGCGACGGCGGCGCACCATGGCGCGATTCGCCCGCAGGAAAGCTGCGCAGCGGTGCGCGCTCTCCGCGCGGCGCTTCGCCGGAGCGCCGCGGCGCCGCCGTGCCGGCCTCTTCCGCCTTGCGCCGTTCGCGCTCGCGCTTGTCGGGCCGTGCCGCGCCGCTGCGCGGGCGGGCATTGGCCCAGGGGCCGTCGCCGCGGCCGTGGCGCGTGTCGTCGTCGTGGGAATTCATGACTGGCTTCGCTGTGCGTGCGTGATGCCGCGCAGCATAGCGCTTCGCGCGTTCAGGCGGTTTCCGCGTCGGGATGATCGAGTTCCTGCGCCTGCAGTTCGCGCGCAACCGTCTCGGGCGAATGTGTGAAGCGCGCGAGCAGCAGGTAGAACGCGGGCACGACGAACAGCGACAGCACGGTCGACAGGGTCACGCCGAACACGACGACGACGCCGATCGTCACGCGGCTCGCCGCGCCGGCGCCGCTCGCGAGCACCAGCGGCACCGCGCCCGTGATCGTCGCGATCGACGTCATCAGGATGGGCCGCAGGCGTACCGCCGACGCATCGAGAATCGCATCGCGGATGCTGCGCCCCTGATCGCGCAACTGGTTCGCGAATTCGACGATGAGGATGCCGTTCTTCGCGGCGAGGCCGACCAGCATCACGATCCCGATCTGGCTGAACAGGTTGAGGCTCGAACCCCAGAGCCAGAGACCGAGCAGCGCGCCGAGCACGGCGAGCGGCACGGTCAGCATGATCACGAGCGGATGCACGAAGCTCTCGAACTGTGCCGCGAGTACGAGGAACACGATCAGCAAGGCCATCGCGAACGTGAAAGCGACGGCGCCGCCGGCCTTGCGGAACTCGCGCGATTCGCCCTTGTAGTCGATCTGTGCGGTTTCCGGCAGCTCCTCGGCGGCGACCTCGCGCATCCAGTCGAGCGCCTCGCCGAGCGTGTAGCCCGGCGCGAGGCCGGCCGACAAGGTGATCGCGCGCAGCCGGTTGAACCGGTTCAAGGTGCCGGGTTCGGCGAGCTCGCTCAGGGTCACGAGATTCGCGAGCGGGATCAGCTGGCCGCTGCGCGCGCGTACGTAGAGATTGGTCAGGTCGGTCGGGCTGCGGCGGTCGCTGTCCTGCGCCTGCAGGATCACGTCGTATTCCTCGCCGCCGTCGACGAACGTGGTGACGCGGCGCGAACCCATCATGGTCTCGAGCGTGCGGCCGATGTCGTCGACCGACACGCCGATGTCCGCGGCGCGCGCGCGATCGATGCTGACGCGCAGCTGCGGGCGCGTCTCCTTGTAGTCGGAATCGGCCGCGAACAGCTGCGGATTGGATTCCATGCGCTTGAGCATGCGGTCGCGCCATTCGACGAGCTCGTCGTAGTTCGGGCCGCCGAGCACCAGCTGCAGCGGCTGGCCGCCGGAGCGCACGAGGCCCTGACGCACCTGCGGGATCGCCCGCACGCCCGGAATCTCGGCGAGCAGGGCGCGCGCTTCGTCGACGACCTCGGCCGTGGTCTTCGCGCGTTCGTCCCAGGGCTTGAGCAGCACCGTGGCCTGGCCCGTATGCATTTCCTCGCTGCGGCCCCAGCCGCCGGGAACGCGCGAGTTGATACGGAAGATCGGACTGCCTTCGCCGCCGAGCGACATCAGACGCTTTTCCACTTCTTGCATCTGCTGCACGGTGTAGTCGAAGCCGGCGCCTTCGGGCCCGAGCACCTGCGCGAAGAACACGCCGCGGTCCTCGGGCGGCGCGAGCTCCTTCGGCACCCGCACGAACAGCACGCCGATCAGGACGACGGCGATCAGCAGCGCGGCGCCGACCAGCACAGGCCGGGTCACGCTCTTCTCGAGCGCGCGGCGATAGCCGTTGCCGACGCGATCGAGCTGCCGCTCGGTCCAGGCGACGAAGCCCTTTTCCTTCTTGTGCGCGCGCAGCAGGCGCGAGCACATCATCGGCGTCAGGGTCAGCGCGACGAAGGCCGAGATCGCGACGGCGCCGGCGACGGCGACGGCGAGTTCGCGGAACAGGCGGCCGTTGTTGCCTTCCATGAACGCGATCGGCAGGAACACGGCGATCAGCACGGCCGTCGTCGCGATCACGGCGAAAGCGACCTGGCGCGCGCCGCGATACGCGGCGATCAGCGGCGGCTCGCCGAGATCGACGCGACGCTGGCAGTTTTCGAGCACGACGATCGCATCGTCGACGACGAGGCCGATCGACAGCACGAGCGCGAGCAGGGTCAGCAGATTGATCGAGAAGCCGAACGCGTACAGGCCGAGGAAGGCGGCGATCACACAGACCGGCACCGTCACCGCGGGAATCAGCGCCGCGCGCACGCTGCCGAGGAACAGGAAGATCACGACCAGCACGAGCAGCACGGCTTCGCCGAGCGTCTTGTAGACCTGGTGCACCGCGGCGTCGATGAAAATGGTCGAGTCGTAGCTGACGCCCATGGTCATTCCGTCGGGCAGCGACTGCTGGATGCGCGCCATTTCCGCCTTCACGCGGTCGGCCACGTCGAGGCTGTTCGCGGTCGAGGTCTTCACGACGCCGAGCCCGACCATGACCTTGCCGTTGCCGCGGAAATACGCGCGGCGCTCTTCGGCCGCACGCTCGACCTTGGCGACTTCGGCCAGCCGCGTCACGTGCCCGTCGTCGGATTTCGCGATCGCGAGCTGGCCGAAATCCTCGGGTGTGCGGTAGTCGCGCGACACGCGCAGGGTGAAGTCGCGCGTATCCGACTCGATGCGTCCGGCCGGCAGTTCGACGTTCTCGCGCCGCAGCGCGTTCTCGATGTCGTTCGCCGTGAGGTTGCGCGCGGCGAGCGCCTTGCGGTCGATCCAGATGCGCATCGCATAACGCTGCCCGCCGCCGAAATTGACCTGCGCGACGCCGTCGATCGACGACAGCCGGTCGACGATGTAGCGGTCGGCATAGTCGGTCAGCGCGAGCTGGTCGAGGGTCGCGGAACTGAGATTCAGCCAGATGATGACATCGGCATCGCCTTCGACCTTCGCGACCTGCGGCGGATCGATCTCCTCGGGCAGCCGGTCGGCCGCGCGCGAGACCGCGTCGCGCACGTCGTTCGCGGCGCCTTCGATGTCGCGGTTGAGCGTGAACTCCATCGTGATGCTGGAGCGGCCGTTGCGGCTCGACGACTGCACGCTCTCCACGCCTTCGATGCCGGCGACCGAATCTTCGAGCACCTGCGTCACGCGGGTCTCGACGACGGCCGCGGAAGCGCCCGTGTATGTCGTGTCGATCGACACGATGGGCGGGTCGATGTTCGGCAGCTCGCGCAACGGCAGCCGCGTGAACGCGATCAGGCCGAGCACGAGCAGGATCAGCGAAAGGACGGTCGCGAAGACGGGCCGCTTGACCGAAACGTCCGACAGCAGCATGGCGCCCTCCTAGGGCCTGTTGACGCAGATGGGGGTCGCGCCGAGCCTGAGGCCGTGCGAGGCAAGGAACAGCGAGGGCGCGTACGTCGATACGCAACCGAGCGATGACACCGCATCGCGCGGCCTCAGGCTCGGCCCTGCGGGTTGCTCCTCAAAGGCCGCCATGCGGCGCCGCGCCGCTTGACCTTGCACGCAGCGAGGCGCGGCGCGG
>CAMLSI010000303.1 GCA_946482585.1 uncultured Lysobacteraceae bacterium | reverse complement strand
CTAGCTCGCCCGCATCAGTCGGCGCATCCCGGCCACCAGCAACCTGCCAGCGCAAAGTCCAACAGAGCCGTTTCCTTGGCGGTCGGGAACGGTTCGTCGAGATATTCCACGGCGCCCCAACTGCCGTACTTGCTGTAGTGGCCGGACGCATTGAAGTGGACGAACGTCTGGCCGCCTTTGTCGCGCCAGTTGCGCAGGTAGCGCGTGTACACGTCGGTCATGCGCGGATCGCGGTTCGCGCTCGTGAACAGTTTCGTGAGCGCGGCGATGTTTTCCGCGCCATGAAAGCCGACCAGATGCTGGCCACCTTCGTAGGCGATCAGCTGCAGGCCGCGGTCCGTGGCGGCGATGCGATGCGGGCCTATCCAGGCCTTCGCCTGCGCCAGGGCGCCGCCTGCCGGACCGCCGGGAAGCTGCCCGCCGCGGTTGATTTCGGCGAACAACGTGTCGAGGTCCCATGTTTTCACAACGGCGGCATTGGCCGGTTTGCCGAGATACCCGCCGAAGTAGGGCGCAATCGCGACGGCGTCCAACTGGTGGCCGGAGCAGGGGCGTCCCGCTGTCCACAGCGGACAGTCTGCCGCCTGCGTCTGCGTGTAGGCATTCGCTGCCTGCGCGCCGAGTACACAGACCACGCGATCGGCATCCGATCCGAAGGTCTGCTTCCAGATGTCGCAGATCTGCGCCGAGCGCTGGCCGTACCAGTTCAGGCGGCGATCGAACGGCGTGCCCTGGCCGGAACCGTATTCGTCCGTACCGCGGGCTTCGACATAGCTGCCTTGCGTGAACTGGCCGTTCCACACTTCGTTCGAATACTCCACATAGACTTTCATCGGGCCATGCAGATCGCGGTTGACCATCGCGGCGAACTGGCGCACGTAGTCATCGCTCGCCTGGTGCGGCATGTTGAACCATGGCGCGATCTGCTCGCGATTGGAGAGCTCGATCATCGTCTCCAGCGGCACGCCGCGTTCCGTCCAGCGCACATCCGTCACGAGCGGACGATCGGCGAATTCCGTCTGCGTGGAATTGTTGGTCTTCATCCAGTCCATGAAGCGCAGCACCTTCGCGGACCGCAGCTGCTTCTGGAAGTCCGGGTGGAATGTCAGCGTGCTGTTCTCGTAGCCCGGCATGTAGACACGGATGTCGCGGATGGGATCCGTCGCATCGATGCTTTCGATGCGCATCATCCAGCCGCCCTGCGTCGGGTCGACATCGACCTCATCGCGATTCGGCATGGAGCTCGCCTTCTTGGCCGCGAAGAAGTACTTCAGTGTGCCGCGGCCCTGGTAGGTGACGACATAGCGGCCGGCCGGATAGTGGCCTTTCCATTCGCCGAAGAAGAACAAGGTCGCGACCGAATCGTAGTTCGGCGACGTACAGCCCGGGCGGCCGGTCTGCGGCGTCAGCGAGCGCACGTTGCCGTGTGCATCCAGATCGAGACAGGCGGCATCTTCCGTGTCGAAGATACCCGCGGCCGCGTTCTGTGTGATCCAGCTGCGGGACTGCTTCATCACGTCGACGAAGTTGTAGCTCGTCGACCAATCCTGTACTTCTTCGAGGTTGTGGCCCAGCGGTGAGGTGATGAGCTGTTGCGGCGTGCTGCCGGCCGGATCCGGCAGGCCTTCCGCGCACACTGCCGGTACTTGCAACGCCGCCGCCACCATCAACAGCGTTGCGGATATTCGAGCAAACATTGACCATCTCCTTTTGGTTTGTCGTGCGATTTTTCGCGATTCCACTCAGGGGCCTTGCCGTGAACAGCGCACCGTCGCGCTCCGCTCGAACGTCAAGGTGTGCGGGGCAACGCACGAACCGGGGCCGGGTTTACACGGAAAGTGTCGCAATGGATAAAAGTGAGAAGTGCGCCGCGAAAATCGCGTGCGCGCCGCGCTGACTGCTTCGGTCGCACCTGAGCGTGGTTCGCCCGCGCGGCGCAGGTGTGGCGGGCGCTGGACGCGCATCGAGTCGGGCGCGGACAGATGCGCTCGCGCAGTCCGAAACGCGCCTCGCTGTCCCCGGCCGTCACGCGCCGGTAGACTTTCGCGGCCGCTATGCCCGGGACGTGATGCGGCACGGTGCTGCCGGGTGGGCTTTCGCGATCGGGCGGAATGCGGATCGCACGAGCGTGTCGGTCCACTGGGACGTGGCCTGGCTTCAATTCTTTCGTCGACCGAGCTTTCTCATGTTCAACATCAGCGCCACACTCCTCGCCGCGGGTTGGGCCGTCCTGGCTCTGCTCCAGGTCACCGGAAACCTTGTGTGGGACAACCGGCTGCTATGGGTGCCGGCGGGCTCGTTCGGCATCGCGTGTTCGCTGGCGTTGTCGGTCGCAGCGGAACACGGCGAACGACGCGCCGCATCCCTTGCCGTGGCCCTCGGAAGTTTTGTGAGCTGGCTGATACTGGCCCTGCTCTGGTTCGTCCTGTTCGCCCTTGTCGGCAAATAGAGCCGAGGTTGTTCGGCGGTAGTTCGGGGACACCCACTATCCGGTTGGTCGGGTAGTTCGGGGAGGTAGTTCGGGGACACCCACTATCCGGTTGGTCGTTCGGTCGGTAGTTCGGGTAGTTCGGGACATCCATTGTCCGGTTCGCCCACGCCGTCATTCACTTCGGAAAGTGGGTGTCCTCATTCACTTCACTCACTCGCGGCGGCGCCTTCGTGGGCTTCGACAGCGCCGCGTCGGACGTCGCCTGCATCGAGCCGCAGAGCCGCGCTACGCACGCCGTGTTCCTGCGATGCGCGGCGAATTTTCGCGACGGGGTTTTCGAGGGCGCAGGCGGCGAGCGGTGTCGTCCACGGCACCGCCGATGACATACTCCGGTCACCTCATCGAGCCCTGGGCCGTGCCTTGAAGATCTCCGACATTCCCTTCGGTACGACGGATTGGTCTCTGATCGAGAAGACCGAACACAAAGGCATTACCGGCGTCGCGTACTGGCGGTCGCAGATCTTCGGGGGCATCCGCGTTCGCATGGTCGAGTACACGCCCGGCTATGTCGCCGACCACTGGTGCGTCAAAGGCCACATCCTTCTGTGTCTGGAAGGCGAGCTTCGTACCGAACTGGAAGATGGCCGCGCGTTCACGCTGACGCCCGGCATGAGCTATCAGGTGGCCGACAACGCGGAGCCGCATCGATCGTCGACGGTGAACGGCGCGAAGATCTTCATCGTCGACTGAACGTCGACGCGGGCGACTTCAGGGTGGCTCCGCACAACTCCGGGACACCCACTGGTGGGTCAGCTCAGCGGAGTCACCGGCGCGTGGATGTCCTCGTCCCGGTCGGTGGCGCGCGGTCGTCACCGGCGACCGCATGATCGAGGATGTCGGGTCGCTTCAGCCTCGATCGTGCGCTCGCTTGCGCGAGCCCGCGCTGCCGGGAGCACGTTACCGCGGACCCATGCTCACTGCAGCCCGTTCGCAAATATCAGATCCGACTGCAGCCGCGTCATGAAGCCGTCCATGTCGTTCGGTCCCGACGTGCTGTCGGGCGACGAACCGAGCAGCACCGGCTTGCCCTTGTCGATCAGCACCTTCGCGATCTCGGTGGAATAGCTGAGGCCTCCGCTGAGCGTCGGTGCGCGGAAGGCGGCCAGGCCCGTGGGGCTGAAGCGTCCCGCGGTGTCCAGCGAACCGTCGGGGTGTAGCCGCGTCATCGCGCCGTAGAGCGTGCCGCCGATGGTCATGTGTCCGGCGAGCAGCAGGCTGCCGTCGCTGCGCATGGCCATGTCGTTGGCATAGGTCGCCGTCGGGCTGACGAATCGATGCGGCCGCCCGGCGATGGCGCTGCCGACGAATGTCGTGTCGATCTGCAGGGACGAGCCACCGACCAGCTTGAGCTTCAGCGCCGCCATCTTGCCGCTGGCGTTGCCGGCCAGCACGAAGGTATCGGCGCCGGTCTGCACCGCGGCCGTGGCGCCGTCGTAGAGCGAGCCGCCCGGCCCGGGCTCGTCGACGGCGAAGCTGGCGCAGCTGTCGGCCCAGCCGACGCCCGCTGCGGAGTAGTAGCAGGCGCCGAAATCCGTGTCGGCGCCGCTCAGCACGCGCGTGCCGACGAGCAGAAGCGAGTTGTTCGGCAGCTTGACCAGACCGCCCGCATAGGATGCATCGCCGCCGCCGAAGTCGTCGCTCGTGCGCCCGTCGTAATCGACGTACGCGCCGAAATCCGGGTCGAGCGTGCCGTCGTTGCGCAGTCCGATCATCCCCAGCCGCTGCAGCGGACCGCCGCCCGTCGTCATCAGGCTGTTGCCGGCAATGACCAGGCGCGTGGCGCCGCCGCTCAACACCTGTTCGACCACGGCGACCGGCTGATCGTCGCTGGTCGCGACGACCGGCTCCATGCCGATCGCCACGCGACCGCCGATGCCAAAGCTCGTGTCGTCGCTGCCGTCGGCGAGAAAGCGCAACACGCCGAAATCCTTCGCGCCGCCGGGCCCCGGCGCAGTGCCGGCCACGACGATGCGGCCCTGGCTGTCCACCGTCATCGCGCGCACATCGACGAGCTGACCGTCCTTGATCACCTTGCCGCCGCTGCCGAACGCGCCCGCGAACAACGCGCCGTCGGCTCCGTACCGGACCAGCCCGATCTTGCTGCCGACGGCGCCGCCGGGCACCGAGATCAGCGCGACGAAACCGCCGTCGGGCATGCGCGAGACGGCGATGCCGCGTTCATCCACCGTGCCTGTGCTGTAGACGCGGCGCCAGTTCGCCGGCGTGGCCGATGCGGCGAAGCTCGGATCCACGAGCTGGTCGGTGTATTCGTTTCCGGCGACGGCCGTGCCGGTGATCGAGGCAAGGGCGAACAACGTGGCGATGACACGGAGCGACATGGGCGCATACCTGACGGAATGGAGAGTCCCGTTGAAATACGCAAGCCCAGGCGCAAGCCTGACATCCCGCGAGCCGGACCGGGGTTCGCCTGCCGCGCACGCGGTGGCCCGCCAGGGGCGGAGTGTGGATGCGACCCCGCGCTGCGCAAGGGAAGACGAGCCTCGCGAACGAGGCTCGTCCGGCCGCACTTACGGCGGCGTCACGGGGTAGCCGTTGTACAGCCGGATCACGTCGGCCCAGTCCTGGAAGAACATCGTCGTCCCGCTGCCGCCGGTCACGCTGCCTTTCGCGCGCACGCCGTCGCCGAGCAGCGCGAACACCGGGCCGCCGCTGTCGCCGCCGCGCACGGCGGTCCAGCCGTTGATCTGCGTCGTCTTGATCACGCCGTAGATCGTGTAGCCGCAGTCGCCGTCTGAGTCCGGCGTCTCGCACGAGACCGAAATGTTCTGGCTCGATCCCGTCTTCAAGCCGCAGATCACTTCGTTGTGGTAGTACGCGCTCCTGAATCCGGACTGGCACAGCAGTTCGTTCGCCGAGTGATAGCCCCAGCCGTAGACGTTCTTGAAGTCGTAGCCGTTCGGCTGGACGTTGTCGAACATGCGGTGATAGCCGGGCGCGTCGATCAGGATCAGATCGTACGAGTAGTGCTGGCGCGTCACCGGGCCCATGTACTCGCCGTCGAAGCCCTGATAGCCGTAGTCCGGTGGCGTTGCGCAATGCGCGGCCGTCAACACCCACGTGCGGTTGTACGCGCGGATGCCGAAGCCGGTCGTGCAGCGGCCGCGCACCTGCGTGCCGCGGCGCGATTCCCAATAGCCGCCCGCGTTCCATGCCGGCGAGTCGTTGGTGCGGCTGGTCAGTTCGATCGGCGCATCGGCGATCGTCAGCGTGAACGGCACGCCGAGGTCGAGCCCGGCCAGCACCTGTTCCGCGGAGGCGATTCCGATCGCGCCCGCCTTCGTGCGCGCGGCCTCGCGTTCCTTCAGTGTCGCGCGCGGCATCAGCTCGATGTCCAGACCGCTGCCGTCATGGCGCGTGACCACGGCCTGAATCTCGCTGCCGCCGCCGATCGCGCGCACCTTCGTGTGGATCTTCTCGGCCGCGGCTTCGAGTTCGGCCAGCGAGTGCGCCGCGGGCTCGACCGCGATCGCGCCGATCGTGCGCGCCTGGCCCACGGCGTTGTGCATGTCGAGGCTCAACGGGCCCTTCCAGTACAGCGTGACGCCGTCGCCTTCGAACGCGATACCGGCAAAGCCCGAGCCCGGCGTTTTCAGGTGTGCTTCGTACAGCGCCGTCACGGCCGGCTGCAGCTGCTCCTGATGCCGCATGACGGCGACGATGGCCGGATCGACATTGTCGAGAAACGACGTCGGCTTTGCAGTCGGATCGACCGGTTCTTCGGACGCGTGAATCGTGCCGCACGCGAGGATCGCCGCGGCCAGCGCGGCGAGGCGAAAGGTTTTCTGTTGCATGACGGTTCTCCGGTTCGGTCGCGCAGGCGGTTGCGAGTCCGGCCCGCGCGACGATTCATTCAGGGGTGAGAATCGGGAAAAGCGACAGCGGCGAGCGAATCACTGCATCGGCACTCCTTCATGCGATGTGCGCATATGGACCATGAAGCGAAAGAGACAAGTCGCAATGTGTACCCATCGTGTCTCACCGCGAGAGAGCGGCGTGAGTGCAGAAATTGCGGTGTCGCGGCGGCCCGGTGCGGGCGCGAGGAATATCGCGACGGCCGGCGGGCACTTGGCGCCGCTTGTTGCGCCGGTTGCGCGAACGCCGGACGTCAGGCGGAGCGGGCGCGGCGTGACGCGAA
>CAMLSI010000302.1 GCA_946482585.1 uncultured Lysobacteraceae bacterium | reverse complement strand
ACGTCGGCTTCCGAAAGACCGAAATCACCGCCGCGCAACGTGTCGGCCACATTGTCGATGCCGACTTTGTCGAGCTTGTCGATCTCGCGCAGGATCAGCGCCTGGCGCTCCGCATCCGACTGACCGAGATTTTCGAAGAACCCGCGCAGGAGCTTGCGGTTGTTGAGCTGGATCGTGAACGGGCCGATCTTGAGATCGCGGAACACCTGGTAGATGACGGCCGGCAGCTCGGCGTCGTAGCGGATCGACAGCGCGTCCTTGCCGATCACGTCGATGTCGCACTGGTAGAACTCGCGGAAACGGCCGCGCTGCTGGCGCTCGCCGCGGTAGACGCGCTGCATCTGGTAGCGGCGGAACGGAAAATTGAGCTGGTGTTCGTGCTCGGCGACATAGCGCGCGAGCGGCACGGTAAGGTCGAAGCGCAGCGCCATTTCCGGCGTGCCGTCCTTGCCGAGATTGCCGGTCGACTGCACGAAATACACCTGACGTTCGGTCTCGCCGCCCTCCTTGGTCAGGAGAATGTCGGTCAATTCCATGACCGGCGTTTCCACCGGCAGGAAACCGAAGCGTTCGAAGCTGCGGCGTATCGTGTCGAGCATGTCCTGGAACGCGATCTGGTCCAGCGGCAGCAGTTCGAGCACGCCGGGCGGCGTGCGGGCGGCGGTCAATGCCATGATTTCCTCGGATCGTGTAGCGGGCCGGGCGCGAAGGGCGCATAGCCTAGCAGATGGTTGCGCGTCGTCCCGGCCATGTAATAGCCGGTTGTTACGGCCGCACCGTGCGTGTGTTGCGGCGTGCGGAATCTCTGGCAGCGCAGGCACGCGGCGCGATCGCGAGCACGACGATCAGGGCGGTCGACACGACACCGGCCGCGCCCGCCGCTCGCATCCCGGCACGCTTTCCCGTATAGTCCGCCGGTTCTCGTGCGAACTCCCCGGCTTCCCTTCCGGATTTCTGACGTGACGCAGCCGGTGCGATCGATGCGCCCGCCACGTCTGCAGCTTTCTCCCTCCACCGGTTTTCCACGACGACACGGCCAGGCACTACGCCTCGCGGCCGCACCATCATTTACCTGCAGCGCGGATGTATGGCCCTGGACGGCCTTGGGAACGCTCTGGGTTTTCACGTTAGGAGCAATCCCATGGCTTTCGATCAACTCGGGCTTTCGCCCGCCCTGCTGTGCGCGCTGAACGAACTCGGTTACGACACGCCGACGCCGATCCAGTCCGAAGCGATTCCGCTCGTCCTCGCCGGTCGCGACCTGCTCGCCGGCGCGCAGACCGGCACCGGCAAGACCGCGGCGTTCGCGCTGCCGCTGCTGGAACGCCTGTATCCCGACGGCGCGCTGCGCGCCGGGCAACCGCGCAAAGTCCGCGCGCTCGTGCTGACGCCGACGCGCGAACTCGCCGTGCAGGTGCACGACAGCATCCGCGCCTATGGCAAGAACATCCGCTTCAATTCCACGACGATCTTCGGCGGCGTCGGCATGGGCGGCCAGGTGCAGGCGCTGCGCCGCGGCATGGACATCCTCGTCGCGACGCCGGGCCGCCTCATCGATCATCTCGACCAGCGCACCCTGAATCTGCGCGACATCGAAATCCTCGTGCTCGACGAAGCCGACCGCATGCTCGACATGGGCTTCCTGCCCGCGCTGAAGAAAATCCTCGGCCAGTTGCCGCGCCAGCGGCAGAACCTCATGTTCTCGGCGACCTACGCCGACGACATCCGCGCACTCGCGACCGAGCTGCTCAACGATCCGGCGCAGATCCAGATCGCGCAGCAGAACAGCGTCGCGGCGACGGTCGAGCACCGCGTCTACTCGGTCGACGCCGATCGCAAGAAGGACCTGCTGATCGAACTGCTCGCGCAGGACAGCCGTCGCCAGACGCTCGTGTTCGGCCGCACCAAGCACGGCTCCGACCGGCTCGCACGCCAGCTCTGCCAGGCCGGCTTCAAGGCCGACGCGATCCACGGCAACAAGAGCCAGAACGCGCGCCAGCGTGCGCTCAAGGATTTCAAGGAAGGCCGCATCCACGTACTCGTCGCGACCGACATCGCCGCGCGCGGTCTCGATATCGATCAGCTGCCGGTCGTGATCAATCACGACTTGCCGATGGTCGCCGCCGACTACGTGCATCGCATCGGCCGCACCGGCCGTGCGGGCTGCGACGGTCTCGCGCTGTCCCTGGTCTGCCGCGAGGAACAGGGGCTGCTCAATGATATCCAGCGCCTGCTCAAGCGCGATCTCGAAATCGCCGTGCTGCCGGGCTTCGAACCGAAGCAGCCGCTGCGCACCGGCGCCGATGCGCAGCGTGCCGGCAAGCCCAAGCCGCCGGCGCGCACGGCACGTCGCGGCCGCACGACCCAGCCCAGCGGCGGCAAACACCACGCCGGCAAGGATCAGCGCCGCAACAGCGGTGGCGGCCAGAACGCCGAACGCCGTACCAACGGCGGCGCCCAGACCGCCGGACGCCGTTCCGACAGTCGTGGCAACCAGCCGAGTGGCCGCGGTCCGCGCACGCCGCGCTGAGGCGACGCCCCGGGTTGCGGCGAGCCGAAGGCGAACCGCAACCGCACGATCGGCAATGACGGATAGAACCCGTGACGAGAGCGATGCCGGACGCACGGACGTCCGGCATCGCGATGCGCACGCGCGTTTCCTTCGATAGCCTGCCCTCGCGGTGACGGCGCGGCGATCCGCGGAGTCCACGGATCCCTGCAACGCCGCGCTCATGCCGCCGCGTCATCTCGGCACCCGCTGCCGATATGCGAATCTCGGCGTTCCCTCGCGAGGAGCGCCCATGCCTTCATCCACGAGCGCCGCAGCCATGCCGGTGCCGCGTTTTTCGTCGGTCGACAGTCTGCGCGGTCTCACCGTCGCCGCGATGCTGCTCGTCAACAACGCGGGCGACTGGAACCACGTCTATCCGTGGCTCGAGCACGCGACCTGGCACGGCTGCAACCCGGCCGACCTGATCTTCCCCCTGTTCCTGTTCGTCGCAGGCGTGTCGCTGAGCCTTGCGCTCGAACCGCCGCTCGAACGCGGTCACGCGCCGGATGCATTGCGTCGTGCGGTGTTGCTGCGCGCCGCGCGCGTGTTCGTGCTCGGTCTGCTGCTGCACGTCGCTGCCGCGCTGCTGATTCCCGATCGCCCTCTTCGCCTGGCCGGCGTGCTCCAGCGCATCGGTCTGTGCATTGCCGTCGCCGGGCCGGTCGCGCTGTACCTGAAGCCGCGCGCGCAATGGATGCTGATCGGATCGCTGCTCGCCGGATACGCGCTGCTGCTCGCGTTCACGGGTGTCGACGCCGACCGCAATCCGGCACTCGCGATCGACAGCGCCCTGCTCGGCCGCTTCGCCTATCAGTACGACGCCGCGACGGGACGTGCATTTGATCCCGAAGGCATTCTCGGCACGCTCGGCGCGGTCGCGACGACCCTGCTCGGCGTGCGCGCCGGTCACTGGCTGCGTCATGCGCAGTGGGGGGCATTGGCGCGTGCCGGACTCGCCGGCGTCGCCGGCGGTGCGCTGTTGCATCTGCTGCAGCCGGTGAACAAGTCGCTGTGGACGCCGGCCTTCGTGCTCTGGACCGGCGGCATCGCCGGCTTCGCGCTGCTCGCGGCGCATCGGCTCGCCGACCGGCTCCGCCTCTGGCTGCCGGGCCGTGCACTCGGCCGCAACGCGATCCTGGCCTACGCAGGCTCGTGGCTCATGGTCTGCGTGCTCGCTGCGACCGGCGCGGACGCCTGGCTCTATCGGCACGCGTTCGCGTCGTGGATCGCACCGCTGGCCGGAAATGCCGCGGCGTCGGCGGCCTGGGCGGCCGCCGTGGTCGGCGTCTGGTGGCTGATCGCTATCGTGCTCGACCGGCGCAAGTGGTACTGGAAGATCTGATCCACTGCGACATGCCGCCTCTTCGAGCGATTCACGATCGCGTCATTCGAAGCCGTTCTCGAACAGCACGTCGTCGCCCGAAACGCACAGTCCCGGCACCTGTGTGTGGGTCAGCTCGATGTCGTCGACGAACCAGCCCTGGCCGGCCGTGCCCGAGTCGGTGCGATAGAGCCAGCGCAGACGCACGGTCTGTCCCGCATACGCCGCAAGATCGATCTGCGAACGCGTCCATGTCGTCAGGTGATTCGTGCCGGTGAACGCGCCGGAACCCTGCGCGATGCCGCAAAGACTGCCGCCGTTGTTGATCGAACCCGGATAGCCGCCACTCGGCGTGAGCCGCGTCCAGGTCGTGCCGTTGTCGGCGGATACTTCCACGACGCCGCCGTCCCAGCCGTTCTCGATGTCCCAGGCGCTCCAGAACGACAGCTGCGCGCCCTGCGCCGCGGTCAGCGACAGCGGCTGGCTCACGAGCGAGACGCAGAGGTTGTTCGCGGTCGTCGACCAGAAGCTTTGCGCGCCGCTGCGCTTGCGCGTGGCCGAGGTATGCCAGCCGGCATGCTCCGGCGCATCGACGACGGACTGCACGGGTCCGGCCAGCGAAGTGTCGAACGGCGGATCGCCGGGCTCCGCTCCCGATCCGAAGGTGCCGTCCTGCGCCGGGCCTGTCGCGCGTCCCGACAGCTCGACGCTGTTGCCGTCTTCGGCACCGTTGGCGGCATCGACGGCGCGCACGACGTAATAGCGGCTGACACCACCGGCCACGCCGGTGTCGGCGAACGCCTGCGCGGTCACGCCGCTCGCGATGCGATTGGTCGCCGCCGGCGCGAAGCCGGCGCTGCCGCCGCGATAGACCGAGTAGCGCGCGGGCCCGCCGCAGGCCGGACTCGCCGCGCTCCACTGCAGGTCGAGGCGACAGCCGGCGGTGCCGGCGTCGGTCACCCCGGCTATGCCGTTGAACAACGGCGCGGCCGTGCAGTCGCCGGACGTCTGCGCTTCGACGCAGGCCGACGCGACCGACGCGCATTGTCCGTTCGGCGTCTTTTCCACAATGCGGTAGCCGTAGTCGACCTGCCCCGAAACGCCGGTGTCGGTGAAGGTCGGCGTGGTCAGGTCGGCGGCCACGGCCGAGAACGCGCCGCCGCAACCGCCCTGCGCGCGCTCCACGCTCCAGATCGCGCCTGCGGTGCCGGAGCCGGACCACGCCAGCGAGATCTGCTGACTGCCCGATGCGGTCGCATCCAGCGCTGTCGGCGCCGGCGGCGGCGTGCACAGGTGCGGCTCCACCACGAAGAAGCCTTCGTCGATACCGGTCAGGATCACGTTGCCGCTGCCCGGAAAACGGTAATTGTTCCAATTGCCGTTGAACTCGGCGTTGTTGCTCGCGGGATAGACGTCGAAGTAGGCGACCTCCTCGAGCTGCGCCTGCGACAGGTTGCCCAGGCGCAGGATGCGCAGGCCGGCCTCGTAGTTCGACTCGTAGACGTATTGCCCGTGGACGTAGAGGTTGTGATCGATCACGCCGAGCGCGTGTTCGTGATGGCCGACGAGCACGGGCGCGTCGAGGTCGGCGAGATCGAACACGAGCGTGCGCGCGTTGTGGCCGAACGTGGTCTCGTCGAGTTCGTCGTTGAGCAGCGCATAACGCTGGTCCTCGGTGAACCAGGCCTGGTGCGGATAGCCCGCGCCGGTCCAGGTCAGCGACGACAAGGTCGCCGGCGCGGCCTTGTTGGTCACGTCGACGATCGCGAAACGCTTGGTCGGCCCGTTCGCGTTGAGGCAGATCTCCTTGCCGTGATGTTGCGTATCCGGCCCGTGATAGACGAAGCACTGGCTCTCGTGCGTGTAGCTGCCGGTAGTCACGCAACCGACGAAAGCGGGATTGTCGGGCGTGTGGATGTCGTAGATGCGCAGCGCGCCGTTCGCGCTCGGCGCCGGACAGGTGTCGCTGCCGGCGACATAGGCGAAGCCGGTCGCCTCGTTGATGCCGATGGTATGGCCGCGGCCGAAGTCGCCGCGGAAAGCGTCGTCGGTGAAGGTCTGCGGCGTCGTGACGCCGCGCAGCCGCGTCAGGTCGAACACCTGCAGGCCATGCGCGCCGTTGTTGTCGCTGACGACGAACGCGTGGTCGGCATAGACGCGCACGTCGCGCCAGATCGACGAGCCCGTGTGCGTCGGCAGCTTGCCGAGATACTTCGGATGCGTCGGATCCGACAGTTCGAACATCGCGAGGCCGTTGTTGGCGCCGATCAGCGCGTACTCGATCTGCGTGGTCGGGTCGGTCCAGCCCCAGAGGCTGTTGGTGCTGGTCGCCGCGAACGTCGCGAGCGGCGTGAACGACAGCAGATCGACGTTGGAGCACGGGTACGTGGCGGCCATGCCGTTGACGCACGGCGTGGAATGCAGCGGCGCGAGCGGTCTCGGCTGCGCCGGCCGGGCCGACTCCACGGCCTGAATCAGCGGATTCGGCGCTCCCGGTCCGGCCGTCGCGGCCGCTCCGAACAACGCGCACGCCAGCGCCAGCGACGAAACGCCGCCCGAACGAAATCCCATGGCCCCACTCCCCCGGTTTGATCCGCTCGATTCTAGCGACGCGGCACCGGGCCGGCCATGCGCCGCGAGAGGGAGTTCCATACCAGACCGCAGCGTCGGCAACCCGGACGGGACTTCCGTCAGGGGCGGCCCGGACCGGTACGGTTTAGGATCGGCGCCCCGATTCACCGACCGGAGTGCGTTTCATGAAGAATCGTCTTGCCGT
>CAMLSI010000301.1 GCA_946482585.1 uncultured Lysobacteraceae bacterium | reverse complement strand
GAAAACTGCATTGCTGTCGATCGCCGCCGCTCTTTCTCTGTTGAGCGGCTGCACCTGGGTCAAGCTCGACGATGCCGGCACGCGCGTGCGCGTCGCCTACGACGGTCGCGTCGACGGCTGCGACAAAGCCGGCGAAATCACCGTGTCGGTCAAGGATCGCGTCGGCTTCTACGAACGCAACGACCTCAAGGTCAAGGACGAACTCGAAACTCTCGCGCGCAATCAGGCGGTGACCCTGCCGGCGGACACCATCGTCGCGCGCGCCGCACCGCACAACGGCGAGCAGGCGTTCGACGCCTACCGCTGCGGCAACCGCCGTGCCGCGACGGTGCGCGAGGCGGCACCGTCGCGCAGCGACAAGGACGAAGCGCAGACCTTCCCCGTGCGCTGATGCAATATGCGGGCTGCCCGGCCGACGGGCGCCTGTGCCATCGAGAGCCCCTCCGATCGAACGGGAAGGCTCCCGGCACGCCGTCGACTACCGCACGACCTTCCCGTCCGCGTCGAGCACTTTGACCTCGCCGAGGTTCAGCGCGCGCACGCCGGTCTCGATCTTCGACAGGTCGCCGACCACGAGCCAGGTCAGCGCCTCGGGGCGCACGACTTCTTTCGCGGCGGCGCGGATCGCGGTCTCCTGCTGGTTCTCGACGCGTTGCTTGAAGGTCTGCACGTAGTCGTCGGGACGGTCGTTGCGCACGATGTCGACGACGGCCGCGAGCACGGCGCCCGTGGTTTCGAAACGGCCCGGCAGCTCGCGCACGTCGTTGTTGCGCACCTTGTCGATCTCCTCGCGCGTGATCGGCCGCTCGCCGTTGATCTCTCGCGCTTCCTTGACGAGTTCCTTGACCGACTCGGCAGTCTTGTCGGTCTGCACCGGCGCGTACAGCAGGAACAGGCCCGGACCTTCGGCACCCGGCATCAGGCTGCGCACGCCGTAGGACCAGTGCTTGTCTTCGCGCAGGTTCATGTTGAGCCGCGACGTGAAGCTGCCGCCGAGGATCGAGTTCATGGTGCCGATCTCGAGGTAATTCTTCGCGCGCGACGAGGGCGCGGTTTCGCCGGCGAGAATCAGCGACTGCTGCGCGCCGGGCCGGTCCATCAGGAACACGCGCGGCCCGGCGGGTTGAGCGACGTCCCCGACGACCGGTTTTTTCAATTCGCCGGCCGGGGCCTTCCAGTCGCCGAACACCGCATCGAGCTCGCGCGTGATTTCCTCGAGCGTCGTATCGCCGGCAACCATGATGCGTGCGTTGTCGGGGCGGATGAAGTCGCGGTGGTAGTCGGCGAGGTCCTGCGGCGCCAGCGACCGGATCGACGCCGCCGTGCCGGAGCCGGTGAACGGAATCGCATACGGATGCCCTTCGCCGTAGACCAGCGGCGGCAGCAGACGCAATGCGATCGACACGGGCTGCGTGCGTTCCTGCGCGATGCCGGAGAGCCAGAGACCGCGCACGCGTTCCATGTCCGCCTGGGCGAAAGCCGGATTGCGCACGATGTCGGCGAACAGCGCGAGCGACGGCTTGAGCTGTGCCTTGAGCGCGTTCATCGACACGCGGTTGCCGTCGAGATCGGCGCCCGCACTGATGCCGACGCCGAGTTCTTCCTGACGCTTGGCGATCGCCAGCGCATCGAGCGACCGCGTGCCTTCGTCGAGCATGGCCATCGCGAACGAAGCCGTGCCGAGCTTGCGGCCCTGATCCGACGCGTAGCCGCCCGCGAACTGCAGGCTCAGCTGCACGATCGGCAGCGAACTGCGCCGGGCGAGCACGACCTCGATGCCGTTGCGCAGTTTGCCGCGCTCGATGGCCGGAAAACTCAGGTCCGGAAAGCGATCGACGCTCGGCAGGCCCTTGCTGCGATCGACGGCTTCCGGCGTCGTCGTGTAGTCCGGGAACGGTTCGACGACGAGCGTGAAGTCGCCTCGCGCGACCCAGGTCTTCGCCGCCTGCTGCACGTCGGCGACGGTGGCCGCATCCATGCGCGCGAGCGCTTTCTTGTAGGCGCCCGGATCGCCGGCGAAGACCTGGCCTTCGGCGAGCGTGCGCGCCTTGCCGGAACCGCCGACCTTTTCGATGCCGCGCACGAGTCCGGCCAAGGTCGAGGTCTTCACGCGTCCGAGTTCTTCCGCGGTCGGCCCCTTGTCGAGAAAGCGCTGCCATTCCTCGCCGACGATCTGTTCGACGCGCGCGGGATCGACGCCTTTCTTCACGTCGATCTCGACCGCGAACAGGCTCGCGAGCTCCATCGCGTCGATGCTCACGCTGACCGAGTCGGCGAGTTGTTCGCGATAGATCAGGCGTTCGTAGAGACGCGAGGTCTTGCCGCCGCCGAGCACCGCCGCGGCGAGCTGCAACCGCGTCAGATCCGCCGTATGGCGCGGCGGCACGTTCCAGCTGCGATAGATGCGCACCTGCGCGACGCGGTCCTGCGCGACGTCGCGCGTCGACTCGGTGCGCGGCGCGATCCAGGCTTCGCGCCGCGCGAGCGGCGGGCCGGCGCCGATCGCGCCGAAGTATTTCTGCATTTTTTCCTTCGCGGTCGCGACGTCGATGTCGCCGGCGAGCACGACGGTGGTGTTGGCCGCGCCGTAGTAGTCGCGGAACCACTGCTTCACGTCGTCGAGGCTCGCGGCGTTGAGGTCATCCATCGAACCGATGGTGTCCCAGCGATACGGATGTCCCTCGGGAAAGCTCGCGCGCAGGATGCGCTCGTAGGCCAGTCCGTAGGGCTCATTGTCGCCCTGGCGCTTCTCGTTCTGCACGACGCCGCGCTGTTCGTCGAGCTGCTTCTGGTCGATCGCGCCGAGCAGATGGCCCATGCGGTCGGATTCCAGCCACAGCGTCATGTCGAGCGCAGTGGTCGGAACGGTCTCGAAGTAATTCGTGCGATCGGCGTTGGTCGTGCCGTTGCTGTCGGTCGCGCCGACCTGCTCGAGCGGCCGGAAGAACTCGTCGTGGAAATTCTCCGAACCCTGGAACATCAGATGCTCGAACAAGTGAGCGAAACCGGTCTTGCCGGGGCGTTCGTCCTTGGAGCCGACGTGATACCAGACGCCGACGGCAACGACGGGCGCCTTGCGGTCTTCGTGCACGATGACGGTCAGGCCGTTGCCGAGCTGAAACTTCTCGAACGGAATATCGATGGTGTCGGCGGCGCCGGCGAAGGTGCGGCCGGCGGCGAACACGAGGCCGAGGGCGAGGGCGAGCGTCTTGCGCATGTAGTGCTCCAGCGAAAAGGGGCGCGAATCGATCCGTGCGAGGCTAACGGACCGTCGTCGCCGCGTGCAATTGCGGGCTGACCGCGATGCGCGCGTGAAGTTTCCGTGCAGACGCCCGGGGCCGAAGTTGCGTTCTGCGGCAACGCTGACGCAGCATGCGCGAACATCGCGTCACGCTGGGAGCAAGGCATGTCCATCGCGATCGTCAGCGGCGCCAGCCGCGGCCTGGGACTGGAACTCGTCACGCAACTGCTCGCGCGCGGCTGGCGCGTGATCGCCGGCTGCCGCAAGACGCAGGTGTTGCGACTGACCGAACTCGCGGGCGCCCATCCCGGACGTCTGCACGTGATGCCGCTCGACGTCGCGAGCGAACGCTCGATCGCCGCATTCGTCGGCGAGGCCGGCATCGTGACCGACCACGTGGATCTGTTGATCAACAACGCCGGCGTGCTGGTGGGCGGCGAACGCTACGGCCAGGTCGGCGCGAAAGCGCTGATCGAGAGTTTCACCGTCAACGCGGCCGGAACATTGCTGCTGACGCAGGCCTGCACCGCGCTGCTGCTGCAGGCCGGAAGCGCGCGCGTCGCGAACGTGTCGACGGTGATGGCGTCGATGGAGAGAACCGATACGTTCCGCACGCCGAGCTACGCGATGAGCAAGGCCGCGCTGAACATGGCGACGCGCCTGCTCGCGGCCGAACTCGGTCCGCACGGTATCTGCGTGGCGAGCATCCATCCGGGCTGGGTGCAGACCGACATGGGCGGCGCCGGAGCGCCGCTGACCGTGGACGCCGCGGCGACCGCGCTGCTCGATCGCGCGATCGCCCTGGGTCCGGACGACGCCGGCCGTTTCATCGCCAGCGAGGACGGCGCGCAGTTACCGTGGTGAAGTCGCATCGCGCTGCCGATGCGGCGCGACGCGAGGTCGGCGGATCAGTGACCGCTTGCAGCGACCGCCGGCGGCGGTGACGGAAAGCGCACGGCGGGGCCGGCAGGTTCCACGCCGGGCGGCAGCGCCGCGGGCGCCGGCGTACCGGCCTTGCCGAGCGCCTGCACGACGTCCCAGATGGCATCGAGATCGGCGTCGCTCATGCGGTTGAGCGCCCAGTACGGCATCGGTGGCCGCGCTTTCATGACGCGGGCATAGGCGCGCCATTCGTCGCGACTCATCGCGGTCAGGCGCAGGCGCAGGTTCGTCGGATACGTCGTGCCCCAGGGACCGTTCCAGCCGAGCTGGTCGCCGATCAGCCACACCGATTCCGGTGCCTGGCCGCCATTCAACGCAAAACCCGGCGTGTGGCAGTCATGGCAGCCGGACTGGAACAGGACGTCACGGCCGCGTTGGCCAGCCGGAGTGTCGGCAGCCTGCAGCACGGGCGCTGCGAGCGCGAGGACGAGCACGAGGAAAGACAGTCGCATCGGAGGTTTCCCTATCCGGCCATGGCGTCGGCCGCTTGCCTACCGAGGACGCGACGGCGCTGCGAAAACTGTCAGCGCGGCTGCGGATGCGATCGGCGGCCGGCGCGGCCATAATCGCGCGATGCTCCATGTCGTCCTGTATCAGCCCGAAATCCCGCCGAATACCGGCAACGTGATCCGGCTCTGCGCCAACAGCGGCGCACGGCTGCATCTGATCCGCCCGCTCGGCTTCGACATCGACGATGCGCGCCTGCGCCGCGCGGGTCTCGACTATCACGAATACGCCGACCTGAGCGTGCACGAAGACTTCGCCGCGTTTCTCGCGCAGGCCGCACCGACGCGCGTGTTCGCGTTGTCGACGCGCGGCAAGTCGCGGCCGCACGACGTGGACTTCGCGCGCGGCGACGCGATCGTGTTCGGTTCTGAAACACGCGGACTGCCGCAGGCATTCATCGATGCGCTGCCGGTCGAGCGTTGCCTTCGCCTGCCGATGCGGCCCGGCAATCGCAGCCTCAATCTGTCCAACGCGGTCGCCGTCGTCGTGTACGAAGCGTGGCGCCAGTTCGGCTTTGAAGGTTCGCTCTAAATTTCAACCGTCGATTCAGCGTCATGAATCCGACGTAAACCCAGCCATTCGTCATGGGTTGGGTTCGACGCGGTGCACCATAGCTTGCTGCCCACGGCACTGAAGCCGTCTGGAAAGCAAACTAGGAAGACCCCCATGAAACGTACTGCCCTCGTGCTTGCTTCGCTGCTGGCCCTGCCGTTCGCTTCGCAGGCCGCAGACCTGAGCTACTCCTGGCTCGAAGCGGATTACGTGCACGTCAATCCCGACAATTTCGAGAACACCGACGGCGTCGCGATCCGCGGCTCTGGTGCGCTCGGCGAGAACTTCAACGTGATCGCAGGCTGGAACCAGCTCAATGTCGACGCACCGCTCGTCGACGATCTGAAGTCGTGGTACCTCGGCGTCGGTTATCACACGCCGGTCGGCGACAAGACCGATCTGTTCACCGACGTCGCCTACATCAAGAACACGACGCTCGACAACGACGGTGTCGGCGCACGTGTCGGCGTGCGCTCGGCGCTGTCGCCGAAGTTCGAAGGCGCCGCCTGGGTCGGCTACGAGAAGCTCGACCACACCGACGGCAATGGCTCGCTCGGCGTTTCCGGCCAATACAAGTTCACGCAGAATTTCGGTCTCGTCGCCGAAGCGCGGGTGGCCGAGAACGACAAGTCGTTCCTCGTCGGTCCTCGCCTGAGCTTCTGAACAACACTCCCCGGCGGCCTCGCGTCGCCATACTCCGAGCCCGGCCCCGCGCCGGGTTTTTTTTCGCGCGCGCGCTCAAGACAAAAAGCGCCGGCTGGGCGCTTTTGCAGGTGCTCTTGATCGGCCGGAGTTCCCTTGAGTCGAGGGGGCGGCCGAGCGCTCGCGCAGCGCGCGATCAGCGGGATCGTGGAGAAGAGAAGCAGGGCACGGGAGCGACGCGGCGAACGCTTGCCTCGCGCGTCCAAGGTGCCTGGCCCGGTACCGGTGATCGGGGGGGGGAGGAGGGAGTCAGCCGGTACCGGGCAGGCGGGGAACCCGGGTAGTGCGGGACATGGGGGACGCGTCTCGCGTCTTCAAGTCCGACTACGAATCATGCCTGTCGTGAGTTTCCCTGGCCCGTCCACCAGGCAACGGAGGGCAGGGAGGAGCGCGGACGGTCGAGCCAGGGAGTCCTGTGGCGGCCGTCCATTGCCGCGTTGTCTGTTGAAGCTAGTCGCGCGCTTCGATTCCGTGCAGCAGCAGATCGAGCCATTGCCGCTGCAATTCGGGCCGTGCGGCGAGCGAACCAGCCACCATCAATCGTTCGTTGACACGTTCTGTCTGGAATCCGAACAGGTTGAGCGAAAGCACCACTTTGGCGACCAAAGCCGGGCTGATGCCCTCGCGCAACTTGTCCGACACCTCCGACAACACGCCGACGACGCGATCGAAATTGCGCTGAATCAGCGGAAAAACCGGACTGCGTTCGA
>CAMLSI010000300.1 GCA_946482585.1 uncultured Lysobacteraceae bacterium | reverse complement strand
TTAATAACCTTGCCCGAATGCTACGGCTTTTTCCTGCAGCCAGCGTTCCTGTTCGGGGGTTTCGACGCCTTCGGCGACCGTCGCGAGGCCGAGCGACCGGGCCATCTCGATGACGTGCACGATCACCTGGCTGGTCGCCGCCTCCGTGCCGATCGCGTCGACGAAGGATTTGTCGATCTTGAGTACATCCAGCTCGAATGTCTGCAGATAGGACAGGCTCGAGTAACCCGTACCGAAGTCATCCACGGCGACCTGATGACCCCGGCGGCGGAATTCGCGGATGAGCGCGCGCGAGGTGTTGCTGTTGACCAGGGCGCGCTCGGTGATCTCGAGCTTCACCGCACCCGGCGGCAGGCCGGCGGCCGCGAGGCTGGACGCCAGCGTCGTGCCGACGCGTTCGTCCTGCAAATCGGCGGGTGCAAGATTGAGATTGACAGCGATGTCGGGAAATTCGCGGCGCAGCTGCGTGAGGTCGCGCACGGCGATGCGCATCACGGCGAGCGTCACGTCCTGGATGAAGCCGGCTTCTTCGGCGAGCGCGATGAAGACGTCGGGGCGCATGACCTCCCCGTCGTCGCGCGTCCAGCGTGCCAGCACTTCGGCACCGACGCAGTGCCCGCCGGGCAGTTCCACGACCGGCTGGTATTGCACGCGGATGTGCCCGCCCGCCACGGCCCGGCGCAGCTCCGTCGCCAGGCTGAGTTGATGCCGCGAATAGCGCAGGATGAGCAGGATCCACAACGCCACCAGGACCAGCCCGAACGCGGCGCCGGCGATGAGCGTAGACGCATGCCGGCTCCACACGCTGTCGAGCGGCTCGACCGCGACCACGTCGATGGGCAGCAGGTCGTTGCGCGAAAAGCGCGACACCACGACCCCGTTGCGGCGATCCACGGTCACTCCGGCGCTCACCGCATCGGGCACGGGCAGTTCCGCATCCCAGGGCGAGGCCGACAGGCGCAGCTTCTCCACCCACAGGCCGGCACGGCGCCGCTGCAAGGGACCCAAGTCGAGCAGCAGGCGTGGGTCTATCGCCACGTCGTGGTCGCCGTAGCGCATAAGGAACAATTGCACACCGCCGACTTCGGTACTTTTGTTGGGCCACCAGGCGATGACGCCGGTGTCGTAGATGCGGTCGGCACGCGCGGGCTTGAGTCCTTCCGGCGGCAGGAAGCCGACGCCGCAGCGACGCTCGCTCGCCTGCCAGTAGCCGATGGCGCGGATGTAGGGGCGCGAGATGGCGGCCTGCTGCAAGGTGAGCAGGTGATCGGCGGAGCAGCGCGGGGTGTCCAGCCGGTCGAAGCCCGCCAGCAGGTCGCGCGTGTCGACGAAGATGCCTTCGGCACGCTGGCCGAGCGACGTGGCGAGGTTGCCGGCATAGGTCGTCTCGGTCGCAACGGATTCGCGCCAGACCACCCAGCCGATCGCCGCGAACAGCATCACTCCGCCGACCAGGGCGGCGATGGCAGAACCGAAGAGCACCTTGTCGCGGCGGCGCATAGGACGTCGAGGATACCAGAAGGTGTCGATGCCCCAGATTGGACTTTTGGCGACGACGAATCCGCGTTTTTCGCCTTCGACGCCGCTCGCCTTCTTTCCGGGCAGATCGATAGGTCCGGGTGATCCTTTGACGATTCGGACGAACTTCCGTCCTGCGCGAACTCATCCCCGATCGCGAAGACGGAGCCCAATCCCGCTCGCCTCATAGATGCGTTCGCCATCGACCCACAGGCTCGCGTCGGCGATGGCGTAGTCGGGGCCGCTTTCGGTCACCTGCAGGGTGATCGCCACGTCGCCGTGGTGCGGCAGCACCTGCCCGCGGTATTTCCACGTGTGCTCGCGTCCGAGCAGCGGCGCCGCGACACCGGCCGATGCACCGCGCGTCATGCACAGCCACTGCTCCAGCGTCTGGAGCATCGCCTGCACGCCGAGCGAACCAGGCTGCACGGGATCCTGGAAGAAGTGCGCCTTGAAGAACCATTCGCCGGCATCGACACGTTTGCCCGCGCGAATCGCATCGGACCAGACGCCCTCGACGCGGTCGATCATGCGCAGCATCGACGTTTCGTCGAGCTCGCGCACGGCGTTCGGTTCGCGGCGCAGCAGCGCCTCGTGCAGATCGCTGCGCGGCAGGCCGGCCTGCGCCGCGAGCGCGGCGCGCGGGAAGAATCCGAACACCGTCTTGAGCGTGTAGACATCGCGCGCGCCGGCCGTGCAGCGCACGTCGAACGCGACGATGATCATGCCGCCGGACGCGGAAACCGACGTGAGCGTGGCTTCCGTGCCGAGCGTCTCGCCGCCGCGCAATTCGGAGTGCTGTGTGCCGCGGCCGTCCAGGTTGCGGAAACGCAGCTCTTCCTCGCTGGCCAGAGCGCAGCCGGCCCAGCTCGACAACCAGCCGCACGGTTGCAGCGCGGCTTCCTGCAGCACCGCGAACGGGACGACGCCGGATTCGTCGAGATACCAGGCGTCGCGCGGCACGTCGTATTCGGCGAGGACGCGCGCGCCGGAGCGCATCTCGCCCGGCGTACCGTCGACGTGCGCGATGCGGCTAATGCACAGGTACGGCGGTGCCGGCAGGCGCGGCGCGCGCAGCGTGCCGTCGAAGCGCTCGTACATCGGTCCGAACGCGCGCGACGGGCGGCCGAGCGCCGACGCGAGCAGGCCCTCGCTGTCCACGGCAGGAAAATCCGGCACCAGGCGCAGCGCAAGGCGCCGCGCATGGAATGCCTTCAATCCATCGACCGTGCACAGCAGGTCGGCCCAGATCGTCGGCACCGGTCCCGCGGCGATCTCCTCGACGAAAACCTCGGTCACGAGCAGTTTCGAGCTCGGGATCACCTGGCCGCGGCACTGCAGTTTGTAGGTGAGTTCGGGCACCGGCTCGAAGCGCGCACCGTCGTGTTCGAGGGTGTAGCCGCACGCGGCGAGATGAAACGCGAGCGCCTGCAGGCACCCTTCCAGCATCAGCGTGCCGGGCATGCACGGATCGTTCTTGAAATGCCCGTCGAAGAACCAGCGCGAGGGATCGATGTCGAGCTCGGCCTTGAGATAGCCGCGCCCCCAGGGGCCGCCACGCGGCTCGCACGCGGTCACGCGGTCGAGCAGCAGCATGTCGCCGGACTGGACGCGCGGGCTGCGCGTGTGCGTGCGCGCGAGCTCGAAGCCGGCGCCGAAACATTCATGCGTATCGCCGTTCGCGAACGCCTCGAGCGCGGCGCGATCGAAACGCGTGCGCGCGCTCATCGCGCGCGGCGGATCCAGGCGCGGATTCGCGACGATCTCCTGACCCTCGGGCGTCCACAGGCAGCCCGCCGAGCCTGCGAGCTCTGCGTCGGTGAAGAATCCGGCCTGGCCGTTCCTGACCGTCAGTTGCTTCCGGCTGCCGTTCACGCAGTCGTAGTGGAAGAACATGAGGCGCACGTCGCCCTGTGCCGCATGGCCGTCGAGATGGATGTCGAAGGTGATCGTCTCGCCCGCGCGCGGCAACTCGCCGTGGTAGGTGAGCTCGCAGCCGAGCAGGCGATAGACGCGCTCGCTCCGGTTGAGCGCGTCGACGCCGAGCCAGGAGATCAGCATCAGGTCTGCCTGCCCCGCCTCCACCATCACGCCGCCCGGCATGCGGCCCTGGTGCAGATACCAGGGCTCGGCACCGACGTCGGTCTGCGTGGTGATCGACCCCTTGCCCATGCTCATCGGCTCGGCGCGGAGCGCGGTCACGCGGTCGGCGAGCAGCAGCGGAGGACGCGGCATGCGGACCTGGCGCTCGAAGCCGTCCTGCGCGGCGAATGCCGCGCCGAAGATCGCCGAGATGTTGCCGTCGGCGTGAACCATGAGGTCATCGCGCGTGAAGCGAACGGTGCGCTCGCCCTCCCCTGCGACGGCAGCTCCGCTGCGATGCTGCGCTTGCCCCTCGCCGGCAGAGCCGTCGGATTCCCGCTGCTGCGGGAATGGCACTGCTGGAATCGCGAGCAGGCTCGTGTCTTGTCGTCCCGCGCGCAACAGCACGCCGGTCGCCTTGGCCTGCAGGGCGAGGAACTGCGCATGCGCGCTGGTTTGCGCTTCCGTGAATGCCTGTTGCGCGGCAGCCAGCCGCGCAAGTTCGGCGCGGATGCCTTCCAATGCGGGATGCGCCGCGCGCAAGAGCGGCGCTGCGGCGCGCGGCAACGCGGCAACGGACGGCAGGCCGGCCGCGGACTCGCCTATCCTGCGCTCGACGACCGCACTTTCCACACGTTTACTTTCGAACAATGCGCTTTCGAGTATCGCCGGCAGCCGCGGCGCCGGCGCCATCGTCTGCAGCGGTTCCTCGCGCGGCGGCAGGCGCACGGGCGGCGGATGTGCGTCGAAGCGGCGCGGACGCCTGGCCTCGACGCGCGGCACGGGCGCGAGCGCCGCTTCCAGTGCCGCGTGATTCACCGGCACCCCGGCGGCGAGCAGCGCCGCGGTCGCGCCGAGCACCGTCTCGATGCCGTCGCCCTGCCGGTCGAGGCTCACCACGAGCGCCTCGCGCGCGCCGAGCACGTGCCGGATCGCGCGGCCGAAGGTGCCGGCCGGCCCGTGTTCGACGAACACGCGCACGCCGTCGTTCCACGCGTTTTCCACGAGCGCACGGATATCGATGGTGTCGACCGCCTGCGCGAGGATCGCCTGCGCGCAGGCTTCGGTGTCCGGCGCATAGGGCCGGCCGCTCGCGGTGCTATAGACACGTCCGCGACGCGGCGCCGACGTCGCCCGGCGGTGCACGGTCAGCCATTCGCGCTCGACGCCGCGCAGCTCGGGCACATGCACCACGAGCGAATAGTCCAGGTGCAGGCAGCGCGCCGCGCCGAGCCGTTCGACCACGCGGCCGCACTGGACTGCGGCACCCGCGATGAGGCAGCTCGCATCGTCGTTGATGATCGCGATGCGCACGCGATCCAGGCCGGTCAGCGCGCGGCGCACGTCATCGAGCGGCGCGGCGACGGTCCAGCATTCCCACCCTGCACCGGGACCAGCGGCGGGTTCGCCCCAGGCGCGCGCAAGGACATCGAAGCGGCCGGCGAGCTCGCGCTCGAGCAGCATCGACGATTCCATGTCGCCCATCAGCGCGTCGGGATCGTTCCAGACGCCCGCCGCGATCAGCGCGTTCGTCTCGCCCGACGAGTAGCCGAGCCAGGCGTCGGCTCGAAGGCCGAGCAGGTCCTCGCTCAACGCCAGATGCAGCTGCGACAGCGCCGAGGAGCCGCACAGCTGCTCGAATACGCTCGGCCGCGCGTCGCCCGCCGCGAAAGACCAGTCGAGTGCGGTCGCAAGGCATCGACTGCGCGTACGCAGACGCTCGTGCAGTTGCGGCAGGTGCAGCAAGAGGTCGCGGCCCATGCCGCGGTACGACGCGCCCGCGCCGGCGAACGCGAACGCGATCTCTCCGACGATCGGCCGCGCGCGGAAGAACACGCCGCGGCCGGCGGGCGCGCCGGTTTCCAGGTGCGCGATCGCGCGCGCGCGCGTCGCAGCCAGCGATGCGTCGGTCGCCACGAGCACGCAACGCGCCGGGCCGTCGAGACCGCGACGGTCCCGCTTCAACGCATCGATGACTGCATTCTTGTGCGCGCCTGCGAAACAGTGCAGTCGCGCGACAGCCTGTTCGGCACGGCGCGGATGCGCCGAGGCTTCGACGAGATTCGCCGCACGGCGCGGCTCGGCGCAGAGCCACGGCTCGCCGCCGGCATCGCGCCGATGATGAAGCGCCAGCGCGGCGGCCGCAGTTTCCACTAATCCAAAAGCGGCCTGCGCATAACCGAACCGCTCCTGCAGGAGCGATTTCAGTCGCGACCGTGGCGCTCCGGTCGCGACTGAGGTCGCTTTTACGAAGGCATCGTCCACCAGCGCATAGACACGATCGCCGTCGCGCTCCGCGTCCTCTAGCCGCTTCAGCACCACGGCCACCGCCGCGTCGCCGGCCCCTTCCCCGCTCGCCGCACGGTGTACCGCCTCGCAGCCGAAATCGACCGCGCCGACGATCGCCGCGTCGAGCTCGCCGCAGGCGAGCGCCCGCGCCGCGACGCGCAGCGCGTGTGTCCCGGACGCAGCGCCCGCCTGCAGCGTGAACGACGGGCCGCCGAGGTCGAACTGTGAGTTCAGACGATTGGCCGGGATGTTCGGCATCGAGCCCAGCACTGCGGCGGCCTCGAGCGCCGGCACCAGCGTGGCGCGTGCCCGTACCGCCCAGTCGTCGTCGCGACCGTTGGTGAGCCGCCAGCGCGCGCCGTGGCGCGCGATTTCCGGATCGGGCTCCAGGCCGATCAGCGCCGCACTGCGTTCGCGCGGCAGCGGGGTCGTCTCCGCGAGCGCCTCGCGCGCGGCCGCGAGCAGCGCCAGTTGCTGCGGCAGCGCCTGCTCGAGGTCGCGCGGCGGAAAGCGCAGACCGTCCATGTCGAGTTCGAACGATTCCATGCGGCGATCGCACAGTGCGCGGGCGCCTGAATCGACGCTGCCGTCGCTCGGTGCGCGAGCGTCCGGTTCCATGCCGCCGTCACGCGCGGCGCGGTCGCCGAACAGCGCGCGCGCGAACGCGGCGCGATCGGGCGCATCGGCGATCTTCGCGCCGATGCCGACGATCGCGACCGGGTGCGCCACGGCAGCGACCCGCTCACCGACCAGGCGGCTGTCGTCTTCCGAAACGATCAGGTGCGCGTTGTTGCCGCCGAAGCCGAAGGCGGAGATCGCCGCGATTCGCGGGCCGTCA